>DDXK01000064.1 GCA_002347185.1 Desulfobulbaceae bacterium UBA2262
CAGCATCAGGCCAAAGTGCTCCTGCCCGGGCGCCACCTCCTCCGCCAGGGTTCCCGCCGCTCTTTTCCGCGCCAGGACAATGGGCCTCTCCCTGCTCACCAGAGCCGCCTCCTCCTCCGGGCTCAGATGGCAGAGGGCGCGGGCAGCCGCAAGATCCGCGACCATCAGCGCAAACGGCTTCGCCTCTCTCCCCTTCCGCTGGCGCAGACGGGCGANNAAGCCTCCCAGCCCCTTGAGCGCGACAATGGCGCCAGACTGCAGCAGGCCCACGGTCCGGTCAAGGACATCGTCCCCGGCGGCCAGCGGGGTGCCCGCCATGGTCGAGAGGCAAAGCCGCGGCCCGCAGAGAGGACAGCAGGTCGGCTGGGCATGAAAACGGCGGCTTTCGGGATCGTCATACTCCTGCCGGCAGGCCGGACACAGGGCAAAGTCGCGCATGGTGGTGTTGGGCCGGTCATAGGGGATGCGGGTGACGATGGTATAGCGGGGTCCGCAATTGGTGCAGTTGAGGAAGGGATAGCGGAAACGGCGGTCGGCGGGAGAAAAAAGCTCGGCCAGACAGTCGGGGCAGACCGCGACATCCGGGGAAATGAGGGTGGCGGCCGCGCCTGCCTCAAGGGAATCGCGGATCAGAAAGCCGGCGGTACGGGTCAGGGGAATGGCGCTGACGACAAGGTCGCTGATCCGAGCCAGGGGCGGCGGGTTTTGCCGGATGGCCTCCACCAGCTCCGCAAGGCGACCGGCCTCCCCTTCCGCCTCGATGAGCACCCCGGCCGGAGTATTGCCGACAAAGCCGGCCAGGCCGCAGGCATGGGCCAGACGATGGACAAAAGGACGAAAGCCCACGCCCTGGACAATGCCCTCGACGCTGATCCGCCAGCGCACCTGAGGAGTGGCCATCTCCGCGACCTGCCCCAAAGCCCGGCGGACGCCTAGTGCCCCTGCCGCAGCCAGTCGAGCCAAGCCGCCAGCCCTGCCCCGCTTTTTGCGGACAGCTCGACAAAGCGCAGGCGATGATTGACCCGAAGGGCGTACTCCCGGCAACGCTCCACAGAAAAATCCACATGGGGGAGCAGGTCGATCTTGTTGATCAGACAGAGGCTGGCGGCATCGAACATGGCCGGATACTTGAGGGGCTTGTCTTCGCCTTCGGTGACGCTGATGATCACCACCTTGGCCTCCTCGCCCAGGTCAAACATCGCCGGGCAGACGAGGTTGCCGACATTCTCGATGAAGAGCAGGGAGTTTTCGGCAAGATCAAGACGGTGCAGGGCCTGATGGACCATCTCGGCGTCCAGGTGACAGCCGGTCCCGGTGTTGACCTGAACCACCGGCACCCCGGTGGCGTCGATCCGTTCGGCATCGAGGAGGGTCTGCTGATCCCCCTCGATAACCGCGATGGGCAGCTCTCCCTGGAGGGCACGGATGGTCCGCTCCAGAATCGTGGTCTTGCCGGAACCCGGCGAACTGACCAGATTGAGGGCGCAAATCCCCTTTTCCTTGAAAAAGGACCGGTTGTGCTCGGCAATGGCACTGTTCTTGTCGAGGACCGCCTCCTCCACCCTGAGCAGCCTGCCGGGCCGGTGATCAGGCTGCTTTTCGCCGGGCCTGACGATGGTCACCCCGTTTACGGCATGGCTGCATCCGCAGGAATCACACATAGACACTCCTGTTCATCGCTATTCGCTTCCCCGCCAGCTCCAGTGTTGCGGGACGCTCTGGTTTCTTCTCCACCCAAGCCCTCTCACTCGTCCACCACCAGGGAGACGACCCTGAGCTCTCTGCCCCGGATGAGTTCCGTGGCATAGGCTCCGCATTCCGGACATTGACCAAGCAGGGAATCCACAGGAAAACAATGGGAACAGGCCAGACATTTGGCCTGGCCGGCAAGCTCGCGCATCAGGAGCCGGGCTCCCTCCACCGGCGTGTCCCGGGCCGCGGCCGCAAAACAGAAGGCGAGGGCCTCGGCCATGACCCCGGCAAGGGCGCCGACCTCGATTTCGACCTCGGAAACCCTTTCCGCCCCGGCCGCCTCGGCCTTTGCCGCCACGAGTTCCACGATATTGAGGGCAAGCGACATTTCATGCATGAAGGCATGATACACGAGCAAAGGAGTTTCTTCCAGGAAAGAGCGGGCCCGGCCCGCTTTCTTGCCGGACCGGACGGGAATCTCAGACAGCCGCGGGCGGGGGACAGCAGGAACGCTGCCGCCCCGGTTCGCTCGCCTGCTCCAGCGCCTCGTCGAGTACCGGCCCGTCCAGGGGCAGGGAGACGATGAATTTCGAACCGGCTCCCGGCGCGCTTTCCGCGCTGATGGAGCCGCCATGCCGCTCGACAATGCGCTTGCAGACAGCCAGGCCGATGCCGGTCCCTTCGTACTGGCCGCGGCTGTGCAATCTTTGGAAGAGTCCGAAGATCTGCTCCGCGTCCTCGAGCTCGAAGCCGATGCCATTGTCGGCAACGACAAGGCGGCAGAACTCGGTGGAGCCGTCCCCTTCGGCGACAAGCAGGCGCTCGCAACTGATCCGGACCCGGGGGGGCAGATCCGGCCGGCAATACTTGAGAGCATTGGCAATGAGATTCTGAAAAAGCTGCCGCATCTGCAGGGGATCCGCCTTGAGCCGGCACAGCTCTTCCACCTGAACTTCAGCCCCGCTTTCCTTGATCCTGAGCTCGAGATCGGAGAGTACCCCCAGCACAACCTTTTGCAGATCGACATCCTCAAAGGGGCGGGCCTTGGTGGTGACCCGCGAATAGGTAAGCATGCCGGAGATCAGCTCCTGCATCCGGGTGGTGGCTGTTTCGATGCGTTTGAGATACTCGAGTCCACGCTCGGGAATCACCTCGGCGTAACGTCCGCGCAGCCTCTCGCTGAAGGCCTGGATAAGCACCAGCGGCTCACGGAGATCGTGGGAAGCCATGTAGGCGAAATCCTGCAGATCCCTGTTGCTGTGCGCCAGCTCCACGGCATATTTGTTGAGCACCTTTTCGGTCCACTTGCGGCCGGTGATGTCGCGGTTGCTGGCCCGACGGCCAAGAAATTCACCAGCCGCGTTGAAAACGGGCTGGCAGGTATGCGCGATCCAGCGCTCCTTGCCAGCCCTGGAAATGATCCGGAACTCCATCATGCAGACCCTGCGGTCGTCCATGGCCCGGAGCAAATGATTTTTCATCTGCGGCTGATGATCGGGATGAATGATCTCCATGCCGAGGTTGGGCCGTTCCCTGAACTCCGCCGGCGAGTAGCCGGTGATGCGCTCCACGGACGGGGAAACATAAATATATTCGCCCACCGGATCGATCCAGTATTCCCAGTCATAGGTAAAATCAGCAACGGTGCGGAACTTTTCCTCGCTGACCAGAATTTCCGCCTCAGCCTTTTTGCGCTCGGCAACCTCCTGGGTCAGGGCGCTGTTCACCTCGGCCAGCTCCGCGGTTTTCTGGGCCAAACGGTTGCGGGAGGCGCGAAGGGCCTCTTCGGCCTCCTTGCGCTCCTCCATACGATTGCGCAGGATTTTCCCGCCGGCCAGGATCCCCAGGAGCCCGACCAGCCAGATCACTCCGCTGCGGATCAGATGGCTGACGATCTGCTTTTGCTGGAGCCGGAACGGCTCGGTCATGGGCAGGCCAATGCTGATCCCGCCGCGGATATCCCCGATGGAATAGCCTTGATGGGCATGGCAGGCCAGACAGTCCTCGGCCACGAAAACCGGCTGCATGAGCCGCAGGTGGGGCACGCCACCGACTTCGGTCAACTCAAGCTTCTCTTCACGCCTGTGCGTCTCGAATTCTTCCAGAGTCTTGCGCTCCCAGCCGTCCGGGGCGTTTTCCGGCCGCAGGGGATGCAGGCTGGTGATTCTGGCCACCACCCCGTACAGGCTGGAAAAATCCTCGCTGATCTGGCGCAGCATATAGGCGGGGTTCATCAGGGTGAGCCGCCGGCCGGAAGCGGTGGTGACATCGCGTTCCGGCACATGCGACAGATAGGGGCTGGGCGGAGTGCGGGAATCGACAGGCACGTAAACCCCGCCGTGGGAAGCGCCCCAGATGCGCAAAGCACGATCCTTGCTGAAATAGGCGCGAATCTCGCCGGAAGCCATCTCCAGGGTAACCTGCCGGATGGTGCGGGTTTCGTCAAAGGAGAGACCAGCCATGAGCAGTGTCCAGGCGACAACAAGAATCCAGGTGAACCGTTGCACCGGCACCGGCTTGCCAATGACAATCTCCTGTTCTATCGGATCCACCACACAGCCACCAGACAGTTTGTTGAGCCAGCCCCCGGAAAAAAAGGGCGCGGTCAGGAGGGCTCCGTCCTCAAAAGGGAGGGAGCACAGGCAACCGCCCCGCTTCCAGCAAGCGTGTATACATGTTTTTGCGGCGCTTGGCCAGAGAAGAGTGGCGGAAAGAGATTTTTCCCGCCGGACAGGGAGATCAGGGATCGGGCCAGAGATTGGGGTCGGCGACGCCGATCTTGATGGCGAACTTCATCATGGCCAGGGGATCGCTGATCCCAAGTTTCTTGCTGATGTTGGACCGGTGCTTTTCCACGGTCTTGGGGCTGAGGCAGAGCAGGTCGGCGATGCGCTTGGTGGCGTTGCCCTCGATCACCATCCTGAAAACCTGCTGCTCCCGCTCGGAAAGCTGATCGTAGCGGCTCGATTCCGAGGCCATCCTCTCCTCGTTGTTGAGATAGCTGCGGATCAATTCGGAGTTGATGTCCCTGCTCAGAAAGTACTTTCCCTCCGCCGCCATCTGGATGGCCTCGATCACCTCGGACCAGTCCGCTGTTTTCAGTACATAGCCATAGGCGCCTGCGGCCAGGGCCTGATGCACATAAGACTCCTTCGCGAACATGGAAAGAATCACGACCGCCGTTTTCGGAGAACTGCTTCTGGCCAGGGAAACACATTCAAGTCCGCTGAGATGGGGCATGGCGATATCCAGAACCGCCACCTCGGGCTTGCACCTCCTGATTTCCCGCAAGGCTTCTTCCCCGTCCGCCGCCTCCCCGACCAGCTCCATGTCATCACGATTGGCCAGCAACTGCCGCAACCCTTCCCGCACAATGGAATGATCGTCGGCTACCACAACACGCACCTTCGTCATCTCCCCACTCCTTCCTGCAAATGATACAACAGGGAATCACGCCGACCGTCCTGCGCCGGCCCGAACTTTTTCCGGCCGGGGAAAAGCCCCCATCGACGGCAATCCCCTCCTCCCCAGGCGATTACGCCACCAAAACGACACGCTGACGGCTAAAAAGTCAAGAAAATAGACAAGCGGGCCGACAAAGACCGGCAAATGGACTCCCGAAAACGCTTCGCCATAGCCATGTATTATTGATGGCTCAGAACGACTTGGCAATGAAATTCGGCAGTTGTGGTGAATTAGACTCTTGGCGAGGCGGACAACCCGAGGTTTGCGAGCTCGATCAGGACTGCGGCAACTGCCGCTTCGACCGCGGCGGCGTTGCTTGCCGAAAGACTCAACCCGGTGGAGAGGTCCTCGGGAACGATCCCGAAAAGCTTCACCAGGGCGGGCAGGCATTCCTGCAGGGAGGCAACGGCCAGCACCTCGGAAAGCCCGATCTGGTGGGGAGAAATTTTTTGCCGGAAATAGGCGGGCGGATCGGCAAGCTCGCTGACCTCAAGGGTGCCGGGGGGCGCTTCGCCGCGGATGGCGTCGAGCAGGAAGAGATGGCTGCACTCTTCGAAATAGGGCAGCAACTCGAGGCCCATGGTCCCCCCATCGACCAGGGTGACTTCGGGAGGGAAGGAATAGCGGGCCTCAAGCTGCTCGATCACCTTGACGCCCACCCCCTCATCGGAGAG
Organism: Desulfobulbaceae bacterium UBA2262; assembly: GCA_002347185.1. Classification (GTDB taxonomy): domain Bacteria; phylum Desulfobacterota; class Desulfobulbia; order Desulfobulbales; family Desulfurivibrionaceae; genus UBA2262. Next base: position 5,832 of record DDXK01000064.1, read on the forward strand.
CAGGATATTGCCCACTCCCAGGAGCAGAACCCTGACAGCCACGCCTCCCCCCATCTCCGTGTCCGACGCCCTCACACCCTGGTCCTGATCCTGACCACTTCCCTGCTCTCCGGATCCAGCAGGTGGATGGCGCAGGCGAGGCAGGGATCAAAGGAATGCACGGTGCGCAGCACCTCCAGGGGCTTTTCCGGATCGGCGATGGGATTGCCGACCAGGGACGCCTCGTAGGGACCCATGGCATCGCTGCTGTTGCGGGGTCCGGCGTTCCAGGTCGATGGCACCACGCACTGGTAGTTTTTGATCTTGCCGTCCTGAATGACGATCCAGTGCGAAAGCACACCGCGCGGCGCCTCATGGAAGCCGACCCCGCGCTGTTCACCCTTGGGAAAGACGGGCTGATTGAAGGTAGCGTAATCCCCCTTGCCGATATTGTCGACCAGCGCCTGCCACTGCCCGGCCAGGGCCTCGTGGAGTACGCCGCAGCGGACCGCCCGGGCCGCGTGGCGCCCGATGGTGGAGTGCAGTGCGGAAAGGCCGACCTTGCTGCCGGCCAGGCCGCTCACCATCTCAAGCAGCCTGTCGGCATGGCTTTTCGTCGGCCCGTGTCCTGCCGCATACATGGCGAGCACGTTGGCCAATGGGCCGACCTGGGCAGGCTTGCCGTAATAGGTGGGCGACTTCACCCAGGAATACTTGCCCTTGTCCTGAAATTCGGTGTGCTGCGGCACGGTCTCCTCTTCCCAGGGGTGACGGTCCCAATCCCCCTTGTACCAGGAATGCTTGATCCCTTCCTTCACGCCATCCCGGAAGCCCTCGTCATGGAAGCTTTTGATGGGCTTGAAGGCGGCCACGTCGCCATCGGCGATATAACCGCCCGGCAGGGCAAAGACGGTGCCCTTGCTGTCCAGGGGCAGATCGGGAACGGACAGATAGTTCTTGACCCCGGCGCCGTAGGCGGTCCAGTCGGCATAAAAGGCCCCCACCGCCGCGACATCGACCATATAGACATTCTTCACGAAATCGCCGATCTCGTCGATCAGGGTTTTCACATGGAAAAGCTGCTCCAGGGAAAGGGTGGACTGGCTGTCGGGATTGATGGGATTGGCGACCCCGCCCACGGCGAGATTCTGGATATGCGGGGTCTTGCTGCCCAGGATGGCCACCACCTTGTTGATCCGCCGCTGGTAGTCGAGGGCCTGGAAATAATGGTTCACGGCCAGCAGGTTCACCTCAGGAGAGAGCTTCATGGCCGGATGGCCCCAGTAGCCGCTGGCAAAAACACCGAGCTGGCCGCTGGCCACGAATCCTTTCAGTTTTTCCTGCACCGCCTTGAGCTGCTGCTCGCTGTTGCCCGGCCAGGGGGAAAGGCTCTGCGCCAGGGCCGCAGCCGCCTTGGGGCTGCCCTTGAGGGACGAGACAATGTCCACCCAGTCCAGGGCGGAGAGATGGTAGAAGTGGACGATATGGTCGAAGATCCCGTGGGCGGCGATGATCATGTTGCGGATGTACTGCGCGTTGAGGGGCACTTCCAGATTCAGGGCGTTTTCCACGGCCCGCACCGAGGTAATGGCATGCACGGTGGTGCAGACCCCGCAGATCCGCTGGGTGAAGAGCCAGGCGTCCCGTGGATCGCGGCCCTGAAGAATCAGCTCGATCCCCCGCCACATCTGGCCCGAGGACCAGGCGTTGGTCACCTTGCCGTTATCAACCTCGCAATCAATGCGGAGATGACCCTCGATCCGGGTAATGGGGTCAACAACGATTCGCTTGGCCATGGAATATCTCCTTCAAATGATAATTACGCCTTGGCAGGCCCTTCGAGCCTGGGTAGCACCGGCAATCTCTTGACAAACCACAGATAGGCGACGACCTCCGCCGCGACAATGCCGAAGGTGATGAAGAGTTCCGGCACCGAGGGGAAATAGCGCCAGCCGGTGCCGGGATCAAAACCGATGATATAGGTGTTGAAACGATAGAGGCTGCCGCCCAGGAGGAGCGCGAGAGAAGAAAGAAAGAGCAGGCGCGGGTTGCGCCGGTTGTTCGGATAGGCGAGGATGAGCAGGGCGGCAAGAAGAAGAAGGTTTTCGAGGAGGAACATGTTCGCCTTGAGCCCGCCGGAAAAAGCCAGGGAGAGATGGCCGCGCAGATTGACGTCCTCGATGCGCACCAGCAGGTAGAAGCCGAGCAGCCAGGGGATGATGGCGGAAATCCTGCTGAGCAGGTGCATCTCCAGCGGCCGCTTGAAAACCACCGAGGAGAGGAGCGACTCGAAGATCACCGCGGCGTAGCCGATCACCACCGCGGTGATCAGGAAAAGCAGGGGAAGGAAGGCGGTCCACCAGAGAGGGGAAAGCTTGTGACCGGCCATGAGCATCATGGTGCCCAGGGACGATTGATGCATGGTGGGCAGGAGTACGCCCAGGGCGATGAAGACAAAGATGACGCGGTTCAGTTTTGCCTTGAGCCTTTCCGCCTTGACCTTCTCGAGAATCGCCGGGGCGAACTCCATCCACAGCACCAGGATATAGGTCCCGATGCAGAGGGCGACCTCGAACATCACCGAATGGAGGTTGCTGAACCAGGGCAGGAAGATATTGTAGGCCTGCCAGTAGCGGCCGATATCGAAGATGACCGAAACCCCGGCCAGGGTGTAGCCGAACATGCTGGTCATCAGGGCGGGGCGCACCAGGGGCGAGTATTCCCCGCGGTTGAAGACATAGACGATCAGGGCGATGGAATAGCCGGCGCAGGCAAGGGCCGTGCCCACCACCACGTCATAGGCGATCCAGATCCCCCAGGGAAAGCCGTCGTTCATGTTGGAAACCGCGCCGATGCCGTAGACAAAACGCTTGCCGACGAAAAAAAGTCCGATCAGGGCGATGGCGGCCCAGAAAAAAAAGGGCTTGGTCAGGACTTTGGTGCCCAACGGTTCTTTTGCATGCATGGGAGCACTCCTTGCGCGTGACGAATAGAGCCGAGATCTACTCTTTCTTCTCTTGCCGGTTTTTGATGATATAGATCAAGCCGCCCAGAACGACGATGGGGTAGACCATGCCTTTGTAAATGGCGTACTGGATGCCATCGGCCAGGGCCACGTACGAATCCTCGGGCAGATCCGGCAGGCCAAGCTTGTCGAAGGCGACACCGGCCAGGTAGAGCACCTGGGTGCCGCCCAGTTCCCGCTCGCCATAGACATGCTGCACATAGGCCGCGGCCCGGTGCTGCTGGCTTTCACCGGAATCAATGGCGGCGACCGGAAAATCGTAATACTCGCCCGGCTTCATCCGCAAGCGCCGGGCCGCCTCCTCCCGCAACTTCTGCACCGGGCCAAAGAGGGAGGCGCCGGTGGGACAGGAGGCGCAACAGGCGGAAATTCCGCCCTTGGCAAGCAGATGCGAGCACAGCTGGCACTTGACGATTTCCGGGAACGGGGAATCCCACTCAAATTTCGGGATGTTGTAGGGGCAGGCGATCTGGCAGTAGCGGCAGCCGATGCAGGCGTCCTTGTTGTAGGACACCACTCCGTTCTCCTGATTTTTCAGGAGGGCAGAGGCCGGACAGGCGGAAACGCAGGCCGGGTCGATGCAATGCATGCAGTGCCGCTTGATGAAGGCAAAGCCTTCTGCCGCATCCTTGCCGCCTTCGAAGCCGTACCGCTTGATGACGTTCAGGGTCTTCGCGGAAAGGTCAAGGGGGTTGTCCCAGTACGGTTCAGGCCCTTGCACCTCCGCCGGCATGTTGTTGGCCTGCTTACAGGCATGGACGCACACCTTGCAGCCGATACAGAGGGTGGAATCATACAGGATGCCGACGGCCTTGGGCGGCAGATCCTTACGGACGCTTTCCGCCCCGGCGACACCAGGGGCCGCGCCGCACAAAAGGCCGCCGGCCAGCGCCCCTTTCAGAAAATCCCTGCGCTTGAGCTTCATGGCCTATTCCCCCTCCGCTGAAGAGCCGGAACCATCCTTGCCAAGGTTTCTGGCAACCACCGCAGCCGCGCCGACCGCAGCGCCCGCAGCGGCGGCTACCAGGGCTGCGGCAGCGGGCGAGGCGCCCTGCCCGCGTTCACAGACGATGGGAGGGTAACCGGCGCCGGGGGTGAGGTATTTGAGATCCGCCTGGGCATGCAGAGGCATGTGGAAGCCGACCCCTTCCTCGGTGCAGCCGAAGCAGGGATGACCGGTCCCCACCGGCCAGGCTCCGGAGCCCACCTCGTTGAAGAGCACGGCCGGGCAGTTGGCATAGGTCATGGGTCCCTTGCAGCCCAGTTTATAGAGGCAGTAGCCCTTGCGGTGGCCTTCGTCACCGAAGGCCACCGCAAAGCGACCGGCGTCGAAATGGGGCCTGCGTTCGCAATTCTCATGAATGAGGCGTCCGTAGGCGAACTTCGGCCTGCCTTTTTCGTCCAGGGTCGGAAGCTTGCCGAAGGTGAGGAAATGGATGACCGTGGAGAGGAAGTTGTAGGCATTGGGCGGGCAGCCGGGAATGGTCACCACCGTGCTGCCCTTCAAAAACTCCGGCGCGCCCACCGCGCCGGTGGGATTTGGGGCCGCGGCGGCCACCCCGCCCCAGGAGGCGCAGGAGCCGATGGCCACCACTGCCGCCGCCTTGGCCGCGGCCTCATGGACGATTTCCGAAAAAGGCCGACCGGCGACCATGCAGTAGACTCCGCCATCCTTGAGCGGGATCGCCCCCTCGATGACGAGGATGAACTTACCGGTGTTCTTTTCCATGGAGGCCTGCAGGGCCGCTTCCGCCTGATGGCCGGCTCCGGCGTTCAGCGTTTCGTTATAGTCCAGTGAGATAAGATCGAGGATGAGATGCTCAAGCGAGGGATGGGAGGGGCGCAGGAGGGATTCTGTGCAGCCGGTACAGGCCTGGCCGGAAAGCCAGATCACCGGCGGCCGGTGCGGGGCGGTGACGGCGGCGGCGATTTTCGGGGCCGCCGCGAGGGGCAGGCCCATGCTTGCCGCCATGAGCGAACAGAACTTCATGAAGTCGCGCCGCGAGATACCGTTCAACCGCTCCCTGATCCTGGCAAAATCATCCTCTTTCATCGTGGGCCTCTCCTGCTTGTCCGGATGCGCGCCTGCTCTCCTCAATCACGGCACATCAACGGGTTATCAACAATTACCCTCTCTGCAAAGGAGAAAATCAAGCAAACACTGAAATAGGTACTTGTACCTAAAAAATAATAGGAGGGTTCAACTTCCCGGGTCAAGCACTTTCCACAAGAACTTTTCCATTGGCTGCGGCAGCCGTTTCCAGTAAGGTTGGCACTTCCTTTCCCGGAACCCCAGAGGACGACAAGGCAAAGAAACCATGCTGCATCACGATCCGGCCGCGATCATCCAACATATCTCCATCGAAGAGGGGTGCCAGGAGCTGCCGCTGGTGCGAAGCATAGTGGCACGGCTGCCAGGCCGCACGGTCCGGATCGTTCCCGAGCGGAAAGCGCCGGCCCTTGCCAGCCCCCAATCCCTTCCCCTGGGGTTCAACGCTGGCAAAAAGCATCTGCTGCTCTGCAGGAACCGGGGTCGCTTCCTGAAACCCTGCCCCGCCACCAGGGAGTATCACTGCTGCGGCTATCAGGTTCTCAACGTGGGGATGAACTGCCCCATGGACTGCGTCTACTGCATCCTGCAGGCCTACCTCAACAACCCCTGGCTATCCTTCTTCGTGAACACCGAGGATCTTTTCGCCGAACTTTCCGCGGCCCTTGCCGAAAATCCCACCACCTTCTGGCGGATCGGCACCGGTGAGTTCACCGACAGCATGGCCCTCGACCGGGCAACCGGCCTGAGCCGAATGCTCATCGAATTTTTCCGGGACAAGCAAAACGCGGTCCTCGAACTGAAATCCAAAGCGGTCGTCCTCGACCATCTTCAGGAATGCGACCACCAGGGACGGACCATCATGGCCTGGTCCCTGAACAGCCCGCCGATCATGGCCCGCGAGGAGCTGCGCACCGCCCCCCTTTCCGCCCGCCTGGAGGCGGCGGCCCGTTGCGCGGCCCTGGGCTATCGGCTCGCCTTCCACTTCGACCCGATCATCTATCATCCCGGCTGGGAGGAGGGCTACCGGGAGACCATCGACAGGCTCTTCAAGGCCGTGCCGGCAGAGCGCATTGTCTGGATCAGCCTGGGCGCGCTCAGATTTCTTCCGCCCCTCAAGGCCATCGCCACGGCGCGCTTCCCCAGCTCCCGGTTTTTCCATGAGGAATTCGTCCTGGGCCTGGACAACAAGTTCCGCTATTTCCGCAGCCTGCGCACGGAGATGTACCGCCACCTCGCCGGGCTGATCATGGAGCGGATGGATCCGGCCACCTGCCTCTATTTCTGCATGGAAAGCTCGGAAATCTGGCAGGAGGTTTTCGGCTTCGCCCCGGAAGAGAGAGGCGGCCTTGCCCGGATGCTCGAAAAAGCAGCCCGGGCCAAATGCGGCCCTCTCCCCTGAATGGTCGCCGCTCCGGGTAAAAATTCCGGATTGATTTTTAGAGGGGCGGTCCTTACTATTGTCTAGCAAAAGTGGTCGACAACACAGGCAGCCACCCCGCCAGCAGCTCCCACGGCGCCCCCTTTTGGGATCCCCGGCAGTACAGATCCCGATTGGTCCGGACGTGGGACTGTTGTTTTTTCCTGCACTCGGAAATCATTGTTTCTTAACTCTGCTCAGGACTATTCAAGGAGAAAAAATGGTCAATAAAGTCATCCTCATCGGCAACCTGGGAAAAGATCCGGAAGTCCGCTATTCACAAACGGGAACCGCCATCGCCAGCTTCAGTGTGGCCACCACGGAAACGTGGAAAAAACAGGACGGATCTAAGGAAGAACTGACCGAATGGCACCGCATCGTCGCCTTTGGCCGCCTGGGGGAAATCTGCGGCGAATACCTCTCCAAGGGCTCCAAGGTCTTTATCGAAGGCAGGCTGCAAACCCGGAAATGGGACGACAAGGACGGCAATACCCGCTATACCACCGAGATCGTCGCCAGGGAGATGAAGATGCTGAGCCCGCGAGGCAGCGGCGAGGGCGGCACGAGCCAGCAGGAGTACGAGCCCCCCTTCCCGGAACCGGTCATGGGCGACGATGTTCCGTTCTGACCCTGAGCAGGGCGGAAGAAAGGATTCGTAACCGACGTTGCCGGATCGCAGGACAAGCAACAAACGACCGCCGCCAACAGGGGGAGATCAGGCATGGACTATTACAAACTGCTCGGGGTGGAGAAAAGCGCCACCCCGGAGGAAATCAAGAAGGCCTACCGCAAACTCGCCATCAAGTACCATCCGGACAAAAACAAGGGCGATAAGGATGCGGAGGAGAAGTTCAAAAAGATCAGCGAGGCGTACGCCGTGCTTTCCGACAAGGAAAAACGGCAGCAGTACGACACCTTCGGCTCTTCGGGCTTCCAGCAGCGCTATTCACAGGAGGATATCTTCAGAAACGTCGACTTGGGGGACATCCTGCGGGAATTCGGGATCAACTTCGGCGGCGGCCGCACCACCTTCCGCAGCTCCGGCATGGGCGGCAACGTCTTCGAGGAGATGTTCCGCCAGCCAGGGGGCGGCTCCCAGCACTTTCAGGGCTTTCAGGATTTCCGGCAGCAGACAAGGCCCGTGCGGGGCAACGACCTCACCCTGGAGTTGCCCATCACTCTCGAAGAGGTGCTGAGCGGCACGGAAAAAACCATCTCGCTGGGCCGAGGCGGGACAGCGGAAAAGGTGTCGGTCCGGATTCCGGCCGGGATCGAGTCCGGCAAGAAACTGCGCGTGGCCGGCAAGGGCTCGCCCTCGCCCACGGGCGGCACGCCGGGCGACCTCTACCTGCTGATCAGGGAGGAGGAGCACCCTCGCTTCACCAGGGAAGAAAACAACCTGCTCCTCGAACTGCCGATCCCGTACTCTGCCGCCGTCCTCGGCGCGGAGGTCGAGGTTCCGACCCTGGATGGCAAACAGCTGAAGGTCAGGATCCCTGCCGGCTGCCAGCCGCAGGGCCGGCTGCGCCTGCGCGGCCAGGGGCTGCCGGGGGTCCGGGGCGGCGAACGGGGAGACCTGCTGGTGCGGGTGCTGGTGGCGGTGCCGAACCACCTCTCTCCCGAACAGGAAAATCTGCTCCGTGAATTGAAAAAGAGCGGCCTGTAATGGGCTGACCGCTTCTCCTCCTTCAGGCCGAGGCGGCTGCCTCAAGAGCCCTGCGCACCGCCGCCAGCATCTCCTGCCGGGAAACCGGCTTGTGCAGGTACTCGCGCACCCCCAGCGCCAGCGCCCCCTCCCGATCCACCAGCACGCTGTGGCCGGTGCAGAGGATGACCGGCAGGGCTGGCCGCAGGTCAAGAACCTTCCTGGCCAGTTCGAGGCCAGTCATGTGCGGCATGGTCATGTCCGAAATCAGCAGATCAAAGCTCTCCGGCGCCTTGGCAAATTCCCGCCACGCCTCTTCCCCATCGGAAAATCCGCTCACCGCATAGCCGCCCCTCCTGAGCAGCTCCCCGAGATAGGCGCAGATCTGCGCCTCGTCGTCGACCAGAAGAATCCGTTCGCCGCGGCCCCGATCCCCCTCGCCCGTCTCGCCAGGGGGGACAGGAGCGGATTCCCTCTCCCTCTCCAGCATGGGCAGATAGACCCGCATGCTGGTCCCTCTGCCCTTTTCACTGGCCACCATGATTTGCCCCCGGCAGCTCTTGACGATGCCGTGCGCCACAGCCAGCCCCAACCCGGTTCCCTCCCCATGTTTTTTGGTGGTGAAGTAGGGTTCGAAGATCTTCTCCCTGATCTCCGGGTCGATGCCGCAGCCGGTGTCGCTCACCTCGAGCAGGAGATACCTGCCCGGCCTGAGGTCGGCAGTGGCGTAAGCGCCTGGCTCAAAAGTCGCCTCGGTCAGGGCAACATCGAGCACCCCGCCGGTCTCGCGCATGGCGTGATAGGCGTTGGTGCAGAGGTTCATGATCACCTGATGGATCTGGGTGGGATCCGCCAGCACCGCCCCATCGGAATCGATCTTCTGCCTGATCTCGATGGTGGTGGGCAGGGAGGCGCGCAGCATTTTCAGCGCCTCCTTGACGATGGGCGCAACCAGCAGGGGCTGCTTCTGCTGTTCGCTCTTGCGACTGAAGGCGAGAATCTGCTGCACCAGATCCTTGGCCCGTTTCGCCCCCGTCAGAACCGCGCCCAGGTGCTGTCGCTGCTCCTCCGGATCCGTGTTTTCCAGCAAGGCCATTTCCGTATAGCCGTAAATGATGGAAAGAATGTTGTTGAAATCATGCGCGATGCCGCCGGCCAGGGTGCCGATGGCCTCCATTTTCTGGGCCTGGCGCAGCTGGTCCTCAAGCTGCTTCTTGCCGCTCACGTCCCGGCAGATGACGATGATCTCAGGGCCTTCCTCCCCTTGCACCAGGGTGGCGTTGATCTCCACCGGCGTCGGTCTGCCGGCGCCATCGACATAGTCGATCTGCAGGTGCCGGACGGCACCCTCCTGGCCAAAGCATTGGCGGATCGCCTCCCGGCCCCGGCGCAGATCATGCTCGGCGGTCCATTCCCACACCTGGCGGCCAAGGATCTCCTCCCGGTCGGCATGGCCGCTCAGCCGCACATACTCGGCATTGGCGTCCCGCACCCGGCCCTGGCTGTCGAGGATGACAAAACCGGTGCCGGTGGTTTCGACGAGGGCGCGGTATTTCTCCTCGCTTTTGCGCACCAGCAGTTCCGACTGCTTGCGTTCTGAGATGTCGCGGACAATGGCGACCAGGTGCTGGCGACCCCGACGCATGATGCTGGTGCCGGTGAGTTCCGAAAAAAACAGGATGCCGTCCTTGCGCCGCTCCCTGGTCTCGCCGAAGAAAAAGCCTGATTCACGCACCTCGACGAGAAAACGGTCCCATACCTCCCGCGACTCCGGATGGCTCAGGGCCTGTACCGAAAGGGCGGAAAATTCCTCGAAGGAATAGCCGTACTGCCTCCTGGCCGCCGCGTTCGCCTCGACGATCCGCCCATCGGGCGCGAGGATGAGCAGGGCGTCGGCGATATTGGTGTAGATCGAGCGGTACTGCTGCTCTTTTTCCCGCAACGCATCCTCGATGAGCCGTCGCTCGGCGAGCATTCTGTCCGCGGAGGCCCCCAGGCTCTGAAACTCGGCGAAACGAAGATCGGCGCCGGCAAGCTCCAGGCGCTCGCTGGCCGCCCTGGCAAAAAAATCCTCGAAGGTCTTGAAAGCGGTCCGCAGCTGGCCGGCCATCCGCCTGACCAGAAAAAGGCCCATCCCCAGGGCGGCCAAAAGCAGGAAAATGATCAGGGCCAGCTGCTCGCTGATCTCCCGCTGCAGCTTCTGACGGGCTTCCTGGATGGCGCCCTTGAGATCGTCAAGGAAGATGCCGGCCCCGACGTACCACTGCCACTCGGGAACCCCTTGCACATAGCTGATTTTCTCATGGCTTTGCGCTTCCCCGGTCCTGGGGATGGAATATCTGAGAAAACCCCCATCGCCCCTGGCCAGGGTGATGAGTTCCGCCACGACCTTGCCCCCGTGCGCATCCTCCGGCGGGAACTCCAGTGCGCCCTCGGCCGGGAAGGAGAGAGGGCGGCCATCCCACTGACCGGCAAAAACATACCCATCCTTGCCGAAACGGATGCTCCCCACCCGGGCGAGCACCTCCCGCTTCACCTCCTCCTCCATGTCGACCAGGTACTCGCCGGCCCCAACCAACCACTCCACGCCGGGCAGGTAAGCGACAAAAGAAAGCTTCTCGAACTCAGGACCGGCCGGGTTCTCCGGCTTGGGCCAGCGATAGGAGACAAAGCCCTCCCCACGCTCCCGGGCCAGGGCGATCATCTCGCGGATGACAAAGGTCCCCTCCTCGTCCTGCAGGTTGAGCAGGTTTTTCCCTTCCAGCTCCGGCCGGGCCGCATGCAGACGCACCGTCCCGTCCATGGCGAAGATAAAATAGTAGCCGCGGCCGTTGTTGAAGCGCAGGGGACGCAGCACTTCCGGCAGCAGCATCTCCAGCTCCCTGCCGTCCCGGCCTGCCTGCTTCACGGCGCTGAGGTGAGAAAGGAGCTCTTTTGCCTGCCGGACATGGCTTGCCAGCTCATGCCGCACCCGGCCATCGACCTGCGATTTTTTGTAGTCCAGGTAGGAAAGCACCTCCTGGACCCGCCGCTTCAGCTGCCGCTGCCGGACGCCAAGCTCCTCGTCCCAGAGGGTCGCCACTTGCCGCTGAAAACGCTGGTATTCCCAGGCGATCTGCAACCCACCCAGGAGCAGCACCAGGGTTGTCACCACCAGGGACATGTTGCACAGCAGTTTCCGGGAAATACTCTTGCCAGGGGTCATCGCCACTCCGTGAAAACGGTCGCCAGATCACACCAGACGGGCCAGAACCTGATTGGCCAGACAAAGCCCCTTGTCGGTGAGCCGCATCGAATCGCGCCCAACCGCAATGAGACCTTGGGCTCTCAATTCAAGAAGAATTTTCCCATAATAGCCGGGCGGCGTCAAACCGAACCGCTTGCGGAGGCAGGAAAAGGAGAGGCCGGCGGTCAGTCTGAGACCCATGATGACGCTCTCCCGGAAACGGGCCGCCAGCGGCAGGCACTCCGCTTCGGCAAAAGGGGGGAGGCCGGCCAGGGCCAGGGAGGAGTAGCGGGCGGGGGCGGCGAGATTTTTCAGCCGCAGGCCGGAGAGGCAGGACGCGGCGCCGGCGCCGAGCCCCAGGTAGGAGCCGTTTTGCCAGTAATTGCAGTTGTGGCGGCAGGCAAAGCCGGGCCGGGCGTAGTTGGAGATTTCATAACGCGCAAGCCCGGCCCGGGCCGCCGCCTCGCCGGTCGCCGCGGCCATGGCCACCACCTCTTCCTCGCCGGGCAGGGCCAGGGCCTCGGCCGCCAATTCCCGGGCAAAGGCCGTCCCCTCCTCGATGGTCAGCTCGTAGCAGGCCAGATGCTCGGGGGAAAAACCAAGGGCGGCATCCAGGGTCCGCTGCCAGTCGCAGAGGGTCTGACCAGGCAGGCCATAGATGAGATCAAGGTTCAGGTTGGCGAACCCGGCCCGCCGGGCCGCCCTGATCGCCGCACCGGCCTCGGCCACCGTGTGGGTCCGGCCGATGGCGGCAAGGAGCGGATCGGAAAAAGCCTGCACCCCGAGGCTCAGCCGGTTCACCCCCCCCTGGCGCAGCTCGCCAAGATCCTGCTCTGTCACGGCGTTGGGATTGGCCTCCACCGTGATCTCGGGCTTTTCACAAAAATTAAAGGCACTGAGGCATTTCCCGACCAGAGCGGCAAGGACGCGCCCGCCATAGATGGTGGGGGTGCCGCCGCCGAGGAAGAGGGTGGCGAAGGTGCGTTCCCGGCACCAGGGGTGCGCGGACCAGAAATCGAGCTGCTTTTCCAGGGCGGTCAGGTAGTGGCCCGGCGGCTGCCGGCAGGGATAGGAATTGAAGGAGCAGTAGGCGCACTTGCTCCGGCAGAAAGGGATATGCAGATAGAGGCCGGGCGGCTCCTCGCCGCTGGCCGGCACGATGGGAGGCCGGGAGGCAGCGGTCATTCTCAGGCTCCGGCAAGCAGGGGCTGGCTCTCACGGCGGATCGCCTCCATCAGGCCCTGGTCGGCAAAGCTGAAGGGCTGCTCGCCATCGCCCACCAGCAGATGGTCGAGGAGCCGGATGCCGGTAAAGGCCAGGGCGACGAAGAGATGCCGGGTCAGCCTTTTGTCCTCTTCCGAGGGAGTCAGATTGCCCGAGGGATGGTTGTGGGCGATAACCAGGGAGGCCGCATGCTTTGCCAGGGCGAGCTTGATCAGCTCCCGCGGGTGTACGGTATTGCTGGCCAGGGTGCCTTCGGCGACAACGGCGCTGTCGATGATCGCCAGGGAGGAATCGAGGAAAACCGCCATGAGCACCTCGCGCTTGAGGCCGCGCATGGCGTGGGTCAGGTAGTCCCCCACTTCGCGGGAGGAACGCAGGTACTCCTTGCCGGCGAGCCGCTGCCTGAGATAGCGCCGGGCCACGGCCTGGACCAGGTGCAGGGCAAAGCCATTTTTCGGGCCGATGCCCCGGACCAGCTCAAGCTCGGCCTGCCCCGCGTCGAGCGTCTGGGCAAGCGAGCCGAACCGGGCCAAGAGGGCGCGCGCCTCTTCCTTGCAATCCTTGCGCGGGGTGCCCAGGGTCAGGAGCAGCTCCAGCACCTCGCTGTCGGTGAAGCCGTCCAGGCCATGGGCGAGGAACCTATCCCGCAGCCGCTGCCGGTGCCCCTCCCCCTTTTTCTGCCAGTCGGTTTTATCCAAAAAAATCCTCACCGCGCAAAAAAACAGCGCCGTCTCACTTGCCAAGCTCCTGGGTGAAGAGGTCGTTCGCCAGTTGCGGGTTGGCCTTGCCCTGGGTCTTTTTCATGAGCTGGCCCACGAAAAACCCCATGACCTTGGTCTTGCCCTCCCTGAACTGCTGGGCCTGCTCGGGGTTGGCGGCGATGAGCTCCCGGACGATGGCAAGGATCTCGCCGCTGTCGCTCATCTGCACCAGGTTCTTCTCCTTGACCACCGCCTCCGGGTCCTTGCCGCTGACCATCATCTCTTCAAAGACCGTCTTGGCGATCTTGCCGCTGATGGTGCCCGCATCGACCATGGCCAGCAGGGCGGCCAGGTTTTGCGGGGAAACCGGGCACTGGCTGATGTCCAGGGCCTCCTCGCCCTTCATCAGCCGCATCAGCTCGGTCATCAGCCAGTTGGACAGCTTCTTGCCGTTGGGGTAGCCGGCAAGGGCGGCCTCGAAGTAATCGGCCAGTTCCCGGCTCGAAGTGAGCACCTCGGCGTCGTAGTCGGGCAGGCCGAGTTCATCGATGAAACGCTTCTTGCGCTGGTCCGGCAGTTCGGGCATGGTCTTTCTGATCTCCGCAACCCACGCCTCGTCGATCACCACCGGCACCAGGTCGGGATCCGGGAAATAGCGGTAATCGTGGGCC
>DDXK01000093.1:0-1475 GCA_002347185.1 Desulfobulbaceae bacterium UBA2262
ATCTACAGCTTCCGGGGCGCGGATTTTCGAAACATCATGGAGTTCCCCAACCTCTTCCCCGGCACCCGCCTCATCCGCCTGGAGGAGAATTACCGGAGCTCCCAGAAGATCCTCGATGTGACCAACGCCATCATCGAGCGCGCCCAGGAGAAGTACACCAAGACCCTCTTCACCAGGATCGAGGGCGGGGAGAAGCCCCTCCTCTACGGGGCGCGGGACGAGGGCATGCAGGCCCGCTATGTGGCGGAAAAGATCGCTGCCCTCATAAATGCGGGGGAGGCTCTGGAGGAGATCGCCGTGCTCTTCCGCTCCGGCTTCCATTCATACAAGCTGGAGCTGGAGCTGGCCAACCGGCAGATCGAGTTCGAAAAGCGGGGCGGCCTCAAGCTCACCGAGTCTTCCCACATCAAGGACGTGCTCTCCTACCTGCGCATCGTCGCTAACCCCCACGACCACCTCTCCTGGAACAGGCTTTTGCTGCAGCTCGACAAGGTCGGTCCGAAAACGGCCCAGAACATCCTGAGCCGGGTCAAGAGCGCCGATGATCCCCTGGAGGCCCTCCGGGTATATCCGGCCGGCAAGACCTGGCAGAGCGGCTTATCCGAGCTGCTCGACCTGCTCACCCAGCTGCGGCGGCCCGGGCTTTCCATGAACGCCATGTTCGACGGGATCATGGACTATTACCAGCCCATCTTCGAGCGGCTCTACCACGACGACTATCCGAGACGGCGCCGGGATCTTGAGCAGCTCCAGCTCATCATGGCCGGCTACGACCAGCTGCAGGCCTTTCTGGACGATGCCACTCTCGACCCGCCCCAGGCCGAGGAAGGGGCGGCGGCCGGGAGCGCGGGGAGGCTGATCCTCTCCACCATCCATTCCGCCANNGGAGGAGGAGCGCCGCCTGCTCTATGTGGCCGCCACCCGGGCCAGAAAGCGTCTTTTCCTCGTTTATCCCCAGGAAGTCATGTCCTACGACAACCACGGGGCGCGCGGCGGCATCTCTCCTTTCCTGCAGGAGCTTCCCCACGGCTTGACCCAGTCGGGCGGGGTGGGCGGCTGGCAGGCGGCCACCAGCTTCTCTGCGCCGGAGAACCCCGTTCGCACCGATTTTGGCGTACGGCCGGCGAGAAAGCCGGTCGCCGTTGCCGCGGCTGGGGACGAGCCGTCGGCCAGGCTTGCCGTGGGACAAAAGGTCCGCCATCCGTTCTTTGGCGAGGGCAGGGTGGACAGGTTGGCCGGCCCGCGGTCGGTGGAGGTCTTTTTTCAGCGTTACGGGAAAAAGACCCTCCATCTCGATTACGCCAAACTGGAGCTGTTGCCATGATGAACTACTCCGAGGCCTGGGCCTTTCTCGACGCCCTGCAGTTTTTCAAGATCAAGCTGGGCTTGGAGAGCATGCGCCACTTTCTCGCCTCGGTGGGCAATCCTCAGGAGGGGCTACGCTGTATCCATGTGGCAGGCACCAACGGCAAGGG
>DDXK01000093.1:1603-7597 GCA_002347185.1 Desulfobulbaceae bacterium UBA2262
GGCATGGGGGGCAGGCTCGACGCCACCAACGTGGTCACTCCCCTGGTCGGGGTGATCACCAACGTCACCATGGACCACGAGCAGTACCTGGGCGAGACCTTGACCGCCGTGGCCGGCGAAAAGGCGGGCATCATCAAGGAGGGCGTCCCCGTGGTTTCCGGAGTAGGGCCGGATGAAAGCCGGGCTGTGGTGGAAGCGGTCGCCCTGGAGAGGCGCGCCCCCCTGTTTCTGCTGGGGCGGGATTTCAAAACGGAGCGGGCCGCCGGCGGCTATTGGCGGTATCTGGGCGCCGGCCCGGGCGCCTGGCGGCTTGACAATCTGCGCTGCGGCCTGGTGGGCGACTACCAGATCGACAACGCCGCCCTGGCCCTGGCCGCCCTGGAACGGCTGGCCGGGATCTTCCCCGTGCCGGAGGAGGCGATCAGGGAGGGGCTGCTTGCCGTGCGCTGGCCGGGTAGGCTCGAGGCCTTCTGTCTCTCCGGGGGCCAGCGGGTGGAATGCCCGGCCCGGGGCGGAGCCGATCCCTCCCTGCGCCGCTATCTTCTGGACGGCGCCCACAACCCGGCCGGGGTGGAGAGCCTCAAGGCCGCCCTGCAGGATGATTTCGCCTACGATCGCCTTATCCTGGTCTGGGCCTGCATGGCGGACAAGGATGTGGCCAGAACCCTGCGCGCCGTCTCTCCCCTGGCCGACCATATTGTTTTTACCCGGCCCGAGAGCGAGCGCTCGGCAACGCCCGAGGCCCTTGCGGCGCTGCTGCCGGAAGGCGAGCGCGGCAAGGCGGCAAGCGCCATGACCGTTGCCGGGGCCCTGGCTCTTGCCGGCACCCTGGCCGCAGAAAACGACCTGATCTGCGTGGCCGGCTCTCTCTATCTGGTGGGCGCGGCCCGGCGGATACTGCTGGGGGAGCTGGTGGATGCGTGAGGATCTTGGTTTTTTCTTCAGCGGAGTCGATGAGGCGCAGATCCGCCGAGAGCGCGCCAAGGCCCGGGAGATGCGGAAAAGCGGCTGGTGGCAAAACAAGCTCGCCCGGGGCCTCTGTCACTACTGCGGCCGGCAATTCTCCCCCAAGGAGCTGACCATGGACCACATCGTCCCCCTGGCCCGCGGCGGCACAAGCAGCAAGGGCAACATGGTCCCCTGCTGCAAGGAGTGCAACAACCTGAAGAAGACCATGCTGCCCATCGAATGGGAGGAGTACATGGAGCGGCTCGGCAAGGGAGAGGGCTAGGCCTTCCGGGTCGGTGTTCTGTCTGTGCGGAAAAGGCCCGGCGCTCTTTCCCCTGGGCCTTTTCCGCACCATGCTTACTGGATGCTGTAGGGCGCTGGGTGGATTGCTTCAAGATCCATGCTTTGTGCCGGATAGAGTTCCGCGTAGAAAGATTCCATGAAGCAATACATGCCATAAGGCCCCATTTTATAGACGTAAACCGGGTTGCTGTATGGTGTCCAAGGTGCCTGCGAAGTGTCGGGAAACCAGATAGTGTTTCTGTTGCCAACAGTCTGGGGTGGACTGCTGGACGGATAATCGGGAGGAGGAACAGTGGCTGTGCCATACTTGGGCATCACATAATTCTCCCATAACGAAGGGCTGGTGATTTTTGGCATATAGGCCTGACCGAGACAGCTGCCGTCGGCATAATAGAGGATGACCCGGTTGGCCGTGGAGGCCACTATCCCGTTTTTTTCCATGTCCAGGATAGCCTTGTGCGTTTCTCCGGTGGTGGCATCCTGAAATTGATACAACACCTCGGCCGTATTCTCTGTGTGGGCAATGACCGCTCCGACCACAGATCCGTTGGCGTCAGTCAGGGAAATTCCGGAGCCTGCCGGCCCTGAATTTTCCTCGATCAATTGCCTCAGTTCGACATCGGCGGCAATCCGTGCTGCCTGTTCCGCAGGCAGTCCTCCCATGAGTTCGTTTATTTTGTTCGTGTTCTCGTCGGTCTTCAGCCTGGTGGTTTCGACATCGCTCTGCAAATCCTCAATGACGGCCTCGTCGGCCGCGAAGAGGGGCGAAGCAAGGAAAACACCCAAAAAAACAGCGCATGCATACCTAGTTTTCTTCATGAAGAGCTCCTTTTGCTTGAAGTTGTTGCCGGAGGAAACGGCTTTCCTTCACTTCCCCTGTTTCTCCCCGCTCCAAGCATGCAAAAAAGTGTCCACGCTTCAGATGAAGCATTTTTGCTTATAAAGTACTTATATTACGTATTTTTTGGTTGCTTTGCGCGATGGTGCGTTGTCCGTCGGCGGCCGAAGTTTGGTCGCGTGATGTGGAAATTCCGGAAAAATGGAATCTCAAGCGCGAGACAACCCGCCTCCTCTCGGCGGAGGGTGATGTACAAAAAAGCCTGATGGCGGGAGAGGGCGGGAGGGCCGAACGAGGCGAGCTGATCCGTTTTTCGCTCCATTGCTGGCGGCGTCGTCGGTCCTGCCCTTGGCGGAAAAGTCCGCAGCCTGGCGTTCTCAGGGAGCCGAAGCGTTCTCCTCTGTCCAGGATTGAAAGCGGAAAAGTATGGGTTGGGCGCCCGAGAGGGGCGCTCAGTCGCCCAGGCAGATGCCGATTTCCCTGGCGGTGAGGATCTTGTCGCTGTCCAGCGGGACCTTTTTCCGCGCCTTAACCGCCTCGGCCAGCGGCACCGGCTTGATGTCGGTGGAGGAAAGGGCCACCATGTGGTCGAAGATCTCCTCTTCGACCAACCGCACCGCGGCGCCGCCGAAACGGAGGGCCAGCATCCGGTCGAAGGTGGTGGGCGAGCCGCCCCGCTGCAGGTGGCCCAGGACCAGGGAACGGGTGTCCTTGCCGGTCTTTTCCCGGATCTGCCTGGCGACCCAGTCGCCCACCCCGCCGAGCAGCACCTCCTGGCGACCGATCTCCGTCTGCTCCTTGGCCTTGTGGATCACTTCGGCGCCCTTCGCCCTGGCTCCTTCCGCCACCACGACGATGGAGTAGTGCTTGTGGTGCAGCTCGTTGTCGTTGATCTTGGCGCAGACCTTTTCGATGTCAAAGGGAATCTCCGGGGTGAGGATCACGTCGGCGCAGCCGGAGAGTCCGGAGTTGATGGCAATCCAGCCCGAATCACGGCCCATGACCTCCACCACCATTACCCGGTCGTGGGACTTGGCCGTGGAGTGCAGCTTGTCGATGGCCTCGGTGGCGGTGGCCACGGCGGTGTCGCAGCCAAAGGTCCGCTGGGTGGCCAGGAGGTCGTTGTCGATGGTCTTGGGCACCCCGATCACCGGCATGCCCTTTTCGACGGCAAAGCGGTGGGCGATCTCCAGGCTGCCGTCGCCGCCCACGGCAATGTGGCAGAAAAAGCCCAGGCGTTTGAAGTTCTGCATTACCCGGTCGGAAACATCACGCAGCTGCACCTCGCCGGCCAGGTTTTCCACCGGCATGGCGAAGGGGTTGCCCTTGTTGGTGGAGCCCAGGATGGTACCGCCCATGGGGGTGATGTCCGCCACGGTTTCCGGGCTGAGGCGCACCAGTTCATCGGGGTCGAGGAGCCCTTTATAGCCGCCGCGGCTTCCGTACACCTCCCAGCCCCGATAATGGGCGGACATGACCACGGCGTAGATAACGGCGTTCAGGCCCGGGGCGTCGCCGCCGCCGGTGGAGATGACGATTTTTTTCATCCTGGGACCTCGATCTGGAAAATTCTCTGGCAAAAAGATGGAATTGCCGGCTCTCACCCCTGGCAATCCCCGTGCTGCAGGGCGTTACCTAGTTATATGCGCGAAAGGGCAGGAGGTCAAAGAAAAAACCTGGCTTGACTTATTCAGGAATTTTTCTTAAATTTACAAAATCCGTAAAATTGTATTTCGCTTTCGACCCCACCGGGGCCGGATACTTTTTATGAACCTTTTCGAGGAGATCATGAGGATGCTTGAGGTAACAGATCTGGCCGTCACCAAGCTGAAAGCGTACTTGGACGATAACAATATCGATTCCGCCGTACGTGTTGCGCTGATGCAGGGGGGCTGAGCAGGCCCCTCCCTGGGCTTGGCTCTGGATGAGCCAAAAGACAACGACGCCACATACGAACATGGCGGTATCAAGTTTCTGGTGGATAACGCGCTCAGCAACCAGTGCGGGGTCATCAAGGTAGACTTCATCGAGGCCGGCGCCCGTTCCGGTTTTGCCATTTCCCCGGCGAAACCCCTGGGCATGGGCGGCGGCGGTGGTTGTGGCAGCTCCTGCGGTTCCGGTGGTTCCTGCGGCTGCTGAGAAAAAACGTTTTTGCCAAATAAAAACCCCGGCCCTCTGGCCGGGGTTTTTATTTGGGGCCCTTGCCCTCCTGCCTGCTGAACAGGGCGAGAAAGGCGATGAGATCCTCCATGTCCCGCCCCGCCTCGTCCAGCCCCTCTCCCCGCAGGGTGACCTCGATGCAGAAGTTGATGACCTCGGGCAGGCTCCGCATGACAATGCCCATCACCTCGTAGCGCTTCTTGCTTACGGTCTCTTGCGAAAAATCCCGGCCGTCTTCATGGCAGGTGAGGCAGCTCTTGCCGGAAGTGCCGCCGCCCAGGGTCGGGCTGGCGAAAAGCAGCCCGCCGCGGTCCGGGTCGGCCGCTGGCGCCGTGGCGGGTGGGCTCAGCAGGAGGGCGATGAGGAAGGGAGCGATTCGTTTCATGCCCGAAGCTTTCCCCTTTGTCGCGGCCTTTGCAAGCGTTTCCCTGTCCGCTGCCCGTTTTTTGCTTTGCAAAAAAACATTTTTTGCCGGAAAGTGGAGGCAGGGACCGACAAAAGAGGTGCTCCATGCAGAAAAACGATCAGTCGCAATCACATCCACTTTCGGCGGCCCAGGGCCGGATCCTGCTCGGCCTGGCCCGGCGCAGCATCGCCGAAAGGCTCGGCCTGCCCTGCGGCGATCCGGGCGAGCCGGCTGAGCTGTCCGGTGACAAGGCCCTGCAGGCCCAGCGCGGCACCTTCGTGACCCTGAAGAAGCATGGTGAGCTGCGCGGCTGCATCGGCAGCCTGGTTGCCAGCGAATCCATCGTCGAAGGGGTGCGGCGCAATGCCTTGAACGCGGCTTTCCATGATTCGCGCTTTTCTCCCCTTGCCAGGGAGGAGCTGGAGGAGATCGCAATCGAGGTCAGCATCCTCACCGAACCGGTCCTTCTCGCCTACGCGGATGGAGGCGATCTGCTCACCAAACTCCGCAAGGGCATGGACGGCGTTATTCTCCGGAAAGGGTCGCAGAGCGCCACCTTTCTCCCGCAGGTCTGGGAACAGCTGCCCAGAACCGAGGATTTTTTGAGCCACCTTTGCCGCAAGGCCTGGCTCCCTCCTGACGCCTGGCGCCGCGAGCGGCTGGAGGTTTTTGTCTACCAGGTGCAGCACTTTTCCGAATCCCCCTGAACAGCCCGCTTCCCCCTGCCGGCAGGGGGAACCCTGTTGCTTTTTGAGGGCTGATGTGGTACACCCCGCTACATTGAAAAGAGAGTGCCCGGGTGGCGGAACTGGTAGACGCGCTGGACTCAAAATNNTTCGACCCTCGTCCTGGGCACCAACAAAATAAAGGGTTTTCAGGTTTTGGCCTGGAAGCCCTTTTGCATTTAGACGTTTTCTCTCCCCACTCTCTCCCCATTTTTGCAATTTAAGGAATACCGATTCCCATGACGGGCAGAGATCGAGGCGGGGGGATACGATCGCTTGATTGCCTAACCCATAGGAACCTCTATTTTTCTCGTTTTTTTAGGTTTTGAAATTTTTTTTCATCTTAACCTAATGTCTTAGCTTAGCCGTAGCCTAAGGCTAACCTTAGCCTAAGCTAACTGCCTATAACGTCCTAATATTACACGAAAAAAAAGGCTTGACGCCCCCCATGTCACAGGGTTTATCCTGGGTTCACAGTTTGCACCCCAGGGAGACGACATCATGAAAGACATCTATGAGCAAATGGCAGAAAGATGGCCATCGGCAGTGGTGGCAAGAAAGGAAATAGGCAAGTTCAGCGGCGGGCTGCTTATTAACCAGTGCATAAGTTAGCG
>DDXK01000128.1 GCA_002347185.1 Desulfobulbaceae bacterium UBA2262
GTGGGCCTCGTCGATGATGATGGTATCGTAGGCGGCAAGCAGCCGGTCACTCTGCGCCTCGGCGAGAAGGATGCCGTCGGTCATGAATTTGATCCGGGTGGAGGGCCCGGTCTGGTCGCGGAAACGGATCTTGTAGCCGACCAGGCCGCCGGAGGGGCCAAGCTCCTCGGCCACCCGCTCGGCCACCGAGATGGCCGCTATCCGCCGGGGCTGGGTGCAGGCGATCTTCCTGCCCCCTGCCCCGCGTCCCGCCTCCAGGCAATATTTGGGCAGCTGCGTGGTTTTGCCGGAGCCGGTGTCGCCGGCCACGATCAGCACCTGCCCGGCGGCCAGGGCGGCGAGGAGCTCCTGCCGGTGCGCGGCAATGGGCAGCTCTTCCGGAGAAAGGGAGACTTTGAGGGTATCCGCGGGTTTCATTGTTCCCTGGGGGAGAAGGCTGACGGGCAGCGAAAAGCAACGCATGGACGGGAGGTTCGCGCCTCTCCGCTGCCAAGGCAACGATTTTTTATAATAATTTCTTCAAGCAGAATACTGAACCGGTCGAAAATAAAGTAGAATTTTTACCATTCCGGCAGTAAAATAGTAACAATTTTTCGACGGTCCCGTAAATTGCATGCCAGAGCGCGTGACCGTCCCCCTCCTGCACTGCCGTTGGCCAGGATGGCTGACAGGCTGTCCGGCTGAGGCCCGGCAGTGTTTTCAGGCGGAGAGCGGAGGAGAAGAGCGGGCGCGGTACAAAAAATGATGGGGCCGTCGGGCGGTTGCCGACAGTTTGCCGAGCAAACAGACTCGCCATGAGGACGATGAGGAGGAGAAGGATGACGGAAGAGATGGGAAACATGAAAACCGCCATGGAGGCAACACACAAGAGCGTTGTCTCCCGTGAGAAGGAGGTTGGCGAGGACGCCGAGCGGCCGCAGGGGCCGGTGGGCCTCGATATCGGCACCAGCCATATCGTCATGGCCCAGAACAGGGGAAAGAACATCCATACCGTGAAGCAGCTCAACGCCTTCTTCACCATCCCCTACTCGAAGTTCACCAAAAAAATCCTGGTGGACAACGAAGTGACCTTTTTCGAGAAGAACGACATGTTCTACATCCTCGGCTACTCGGCCGAGAATTTCGCCAACATGTTCAACACCAACACCCGGCGGACCATGGAAAAGGGGCTGCTCTCCTCCCGCGAGGACGAGGGGATCAACGTGCTTCAGGCGATCATCGGCACCCTGATCAAAAAACCGAAAAACCCCGGCGAGGTGATCTGCTTCAGCATGCCCGGCAATCCGGTGGACAGCGGCAACTCGGTGGTCTATCACGAATCGATCATCAAGATGTTTCTGGCCAGCTTCGGCTACAACCCCATCTCCATCAACGAGGGGCTGGCGACGGTCATGGCGGAGCTGGCCGAGGACAACTTCACCGGCATAGGTATCAGCATGGGCGGCGGCATGTGCAACATCTGCCTCGCCTACCTCTCGGTGCCGGTCATCACCTACAGCATCCAGAAAGGCGGCGACTACATCGACCAGATGGTCGGCGCCTCGGTGGGCGAGCCGGCCACCAAGATCAAAACCGCCAAGGAGAGCGGCTTCAAGCTTTCCAGGGCTCCCAGGGGCCGGATCGAAACGGCCCTGCACATTTACTACGACGACCTGATCCATTCCCTGCTCCACAGCCTGCAGGATGTCCTGCACTCCTCCGACAAGATCCCCAAGATCGCCAAGCCGATCCCCATCGTCCTGGCCGGCGGCACCGTGCTGCCCCACGGCTTCAAGGAGCACTTCGAAAAGGCGCTCAAGGAGTTCAACCTGCCCATCGACATCTCCGAGGTGCGAATCGCCGAGGATCCGCTGAACACCACGGCCAAGGGCGCGATGGTCATGGCGCTCTCCGAGGAGATCTGAGGGCGGCGGCCTTCGCGGCCCGACAACAAAAAAGGCGCACCCGCAAGGGCTGCGCCTTTTTTGTTGTCGGCACGGAGGAAAGCCTTTACAACAGGGCGCTCCCAGCAAGGCCCGCTTCCAGCTGCCTGCCCTTTTTCACCACCAGCCGCTGCTCGCCGATCTTCCGGCCGTTGTAGAGAAAGTGCACGGTCCAGACGCCGTGGATATTGCGGG
The DNA here is from genome assembly GCA_002347185.1 of Desulfobulbaceae bacterium UBA2262. Classification (GTDB taxonomy): domain Bacteria; phylum Desulfobacterota; class Desulfobulbia; order Desulfobulbales; family Desulfurivibrionaceae; genus UBA2262. Next base: position 2,118 of record DDXK01000128.1, read on the forward strand.
CGTTGCCGGGAATGGAGTAGACCTCCACCTGCCGCTGCATGCATTTGATCTGCCTGGTGGCGACCTGAAGCTGCTTGCCGTCCGGACCCAGCCAGCGGATGGTGATGGGGATGGCCTGGTCGGCGGGCAGATAGTTGACCGAATAGAGCAGGCCAAAGGACGAACCCGGCTGGCCGTCGATGCTGTCAGGCCCACCGGCGAACATCTGGTGCTTCATGAGATTGACTTCGATATCGCTCCGGTCCGCATAGGCGGCGGAGAGTTCGGCGACCTGCCGGAAGGGGGTCTTGACCTGGCCGGCGCTTTCGACCTGCAGCCCCAGGATCTTCACGTCCCGCAAGCCCGCCCCCTTTTCCGCCCCCCTCCCCTGCGGATCTGCCGCGGCGGGGACCGGTTCTTCCAGGCTGCTGGCAGGCCCGGTATAGCCCTTGGCCGTATTGATCTTCCTGGCCTTGTCCAGATTCTTGACGTTCTGCAGGGAGGCGCGGCTCAGATCCGCCCCCTCGAGGTTGGTTCGATTCAGATCCGCCTCGTTGAGGTTGGCGCCGGCCAGGGAGGCCTGCCCGCAGTCGGCATCGGTGAGGTTGGCCCAGCGCAGGTCCGCCTCTTCGAGCCTGGTCCCCCTGAGAACGGCGTTGGTCAGGTCGGCGTTGGAGAGATCGACGTTGGAGAGGTCGGCGTTGGCAAGATCGGCATCGACCAGGTTGGCGTTGCGCAGGTCGAAATTGGTAAGCCTGGCGCCGCTGAAAACAGTGGTCCGCAGGTTTTTCAGCTCGAAAGACCTGGCCGCCGCAAGATTGACGCCGGTAAGGATGGCGCCCTTGAGATCGGCGTGGGAGAGGTCGGCGTTGGTCAGGTCGGCGTCGGAAAGGTCCGCCCGATTGAGATAGGCGTGGGCCAGCTTGCTCCGCACCAGGCTCACCCCGTTGAGCTTGGCGTTGTTCAGGTTGGCCCCGGAGAGGTCGGCGCCTTTCAGGATGGCCTTGCCCAGGTTGGCGCCGGTGAGGTTGGCCTTGACCAGCAGGGCACGGGAGGAGAAATCCGCCTCCTCGAGGTTGGCCCCGGTGAGGTTGGCGCCGGAAAGGTCGGCGCGGCCAAGGTTTGCCCTGGCGAGGACCGCCTCGGTGAGATTGGCCTGCTGAAAATTCGCCCCGGCCAGGGCGGCGCCCGCCAGGCTCGCCCTGGTGAGATTGGCGCCCCGAAAATCGAGATCCTCGGCGGCGGCGCCGTTCAAAATCGCCCCATGCAGGGAGGCCTGCATGGCCAAGGCCCCGGAAAGATTGGCGGTGGAAAGGTTGGCGCCGGAAAGATCGGCGCCGATCAGGCTGGCTGCCCGCAGATCGACACCGGCAAGATCGACGCCATGGAGGCTCGCCTTGCTGAGATCCGCCTTGGCAAGGATGAGGCTGCGCAGATCCATCCTGCTCAGGTCTGCCTGGCTGAGCACGGCCCCGGCCAGATCGACATTGCGGAGAATGGCGGTGACGAGGCTGGTGGCGGCCAGCTTGGCCTGCCTGAGGTTTGCCCCGCTCAGGTTGGTCTTGGTGAGATTGGCCCGGCTGAAATCGGCCTCGACGGCCGCAAGGCCCGAACAGTCTGCCTCAAAGAGCAGGGTCTGGACAAAGAGGGCGCCCTCGGCCGTCGCCCCCCGCAGATTGGCACGGGACAAATCGGCCTCGGTCAGATTGGCGCCTGCGAGCCGCGCCTGGCTCAGATCGGCCCGCGCCAGCCGCGCCCCGTTGAGAAAGGCGCCGCGCAGATCCGCGCCGCGCAGATCGGCCTGCATCAGGTTGGCCTGCCGGAGGTTCGCCCCGCGCAGATCAGCGCCGCCCAGGGCTGCCCCGCTGAAATCGGCATTCTGGAAATTACGGCCCCGCAGATCCTGCCCGGCAAGGTTTCTCTTCTGGAATTCCCTGCCGCCCGGCTGCCCGGGCCGCTCCGGCTCCTGGACGCTGGCAACCAGGGCGGCGGGCGGGGCGGGCGCCGGGATGACGGCGGTGGCGAGCCGGTTGGGCAGGACGTCCCTCCCCTTGCCGAAGAGATAGTAGCCGCCGCCGGCCACGCCGAGAAGGAGCAGCAGGAGAAGCGGCCAGAGGAGAAGGGCTGGCAGGCCGAGGAAAGAGCGCCGCGCCCCGCCTGGGCGGATGGAGGTTTTCCGGGAATGGCATTGCGGGCAGGGCACCTGCCGGCCGACAAAGGCGACCGGCACCGCCTTGGAAAAACCGCACTGGCCACAGACAAAGGCGGCCGTCTGCCCTGCGCCCCCCTTGCCGGAGGGTCTGGCCCCCACCACCACCATGGTTTTGCACTTGGGGCAGGGAACCCGCTTGCCGGCATGCCTCTCCGCCACCTCGGCGGAGTAGCGGCAGCTGTTGCAATGAAAACGCATCAAAAGCCTCGAGGAAAACGGATAGTTCAAGATTTTCCCGGCCGGAGCCGATACTCTTTCCGGGGAGGATCCTGCAAAAAAGGGCTACCCTCCCTATCGGCGCCCGGGGAAAAATACTTCATATCTTTCCGGAGCCAGAGAGAGGAGTGCTGAAATAATTCTCAAACTGGGTTACTATACTACTTTTTCAGCCAGCTTCCCAGAGCTGTTGACAGCGACATGACCCTTGCCGAACCAGAGGTTCAGAAAAAGCTTCCGTGAACAACGCAGACCAGCCGAAATCTCCGCGCACCCCTCCGCCCAAGGCGGCGCCCAGACAGAGCCCGCCCCGGCAAGCCCCCCAGAAGCCCCAGCAAAAGGGAGGCTTCGACCCCCGGGAGCAGGCGATCAAGTATAAAGCCTACCGCCATATCTTTTCCGACAAGGATATCCAGAAAGGGCTGGACGAAAAATCGATCCTCCGCAAGATAAAAAAGAGCAACAGCCTTGCCGGCCGCTACCAGCAGTATGTCGAGATGCTCGATGACGAGAACCGGAGCGGCAAGATCTACCCCTGGCAGAACCCCTTCAACAAGGTGCTTTTCTGGACCGCCTACTGGATCCCGCGTTTCTGCCGCTGGGGCCTGCTCGTCGCCTCCATACTCTTCGTCATCAACTACATCCCCGGCCCCACCCAGCACATCGTCGAGGTATTGGTGGCCCGCGCCCTCTACGACACCGCGCCCATCAAGCGGCTGCCCGAGAGCCTGGAGAGCTACGCGCATTCCGCCAGCATCAGGGACATGAACGGCGCCATCATCAAGTCCTACGGCAAGCGCAAGGTGACCCGCCAGCTGCCGGAGACGGCGCGGAGGGCCCTGCTCGCCTGCGAGGACCATAACTTCCTGCCCCACCCCAACAATCCCTGGTATGTCAACACCTTCCTCATCCATTCCGGGGTAAGCTGGCCGAACCTCCTGGGCGCGGTCAAGGACACCCTCACCGGCAACCCACGGGGCGCCAGCACCGTGGTCATGCAGAACGCCAAGAAGATCCTCGGCAACCAGGAGCGCACCATCGCCAACAAGCTCGAGGAGATCATCATCTCCTACATGATGGTCGCCAGGTTCGGCAAGGAGAAGAACCTCGACTTCTACATCAACACGGTGCCGGTGGGCGCCAACATCTACGGCTTTCCGGCCGCGGCCAGCAACTATTTCAAAAAGGAGCTTGAGGAGCTCAACCTCCAGCAGCTGGTCGCCATCGGCTCCTTCATCCCCAACCACAACCGGCAGGTCGCCTTCTACGAGATCGTCAAGGGCAGGAATTTCACCGACCTCTCCCCGGCCTTGCTCGGCCACGCCAAGGGCGCCATCAACAAGATCAACCTGGCCCTCACCCAGCTCAAAAAACAGGGGGAACTCAGCGAGGAACAGTACGCCTCCTGGCTGCTGGGCGACGAGGAGTCGATCCGCCGCGTCGGCTTCCGCGATTTTCGCTCCCCCCTCTACGGCGAGGAGGAATGGACCTCCTGGAACGTCATCAAGGAGGTCACCTCGCAAAGCTATCAGATCGACGGCCGCGAGGTTTCCGGCACCCAGCTGCTCCTCGACGAGCAGGGCGACGTGGTCATCGAGACCGGCGTCGATCTCTCCCTGGTCGAGAAGATGAAGGAGATCATCACCGACTATCTGCAGAGCGACTATTTCCGGAGCGTACTCGAAACAAACAACGCCCGGAACTGGCAGCTCGACCGGGAGCGCTACCTGGCGAAAAACCAGACCCCGCCCTACAGCGATTTCGCAAGCTTCATGGATTACCTGCAGAACAATATCAACGTGGGCATCATCGCCGTGGATCAGGAAGGGGAAATCGTCGCCTATGTGGGCGGCAAGGAGTTCCTGCGCAACCGGTCCGGCGAAGGCGAGCAAGGCGAGGAGCCGGAGGAGGAGCCCCGGGAGGAGAGCGAGGCGGTGATCATCGACCTGATGAACCGCAAGGCCAAGATTACCCCCTCCTCCACCATCAAGCCAATCATCGCCTACTACGCCATGACCGTGAACAGCAGCAAGCTGCACAGCCGCTTCGCCGACAAGCCCCTGGAATACCGCTACGTGGAGAGCGAGGGCCGGCAGGTCTGGCTGCCCCGCAACTGGTACGACTACAGCCCGGCCCGCCCCCTGGGCAAGGAATACGACCTGATGGAGGCGCAGGTAACCTCGGTGAACACCATCTTTGCCCGCCTCTACACCAACAGCCAGCTCCGCACCGCCATGCTGCAGGATTTCGATCAGGTGGGGCTCGACTACAGCAGGGAGGACGCCAAATACTGGCCCTTCGGCATCGGCTCCTCGGCGGTTTCCGTCCAGCAATGGCTCGGGGTCTACAAGGCCTTCCTCGACGGCCGCTACCGCCTGCCCTCCTTTGTGCAACGGGTACTGGTCAACGGCCGGGTGATTTACGACCGGAACCAGGATGAAAAATTCGCGCCCATCCCGCTTTTCGCCGCCAAGAAAGAACGGGAGGAGGAGATGAGCGTCCTCTACGAGATCTGCAACCGCGGCACCGCCTCGGGCATGAAAACCGAGTTCAAGTACCACAAAAACCTCGTCTCCGGCAAGACCGGCACCGCGCCGATGAACAAGTCCGCCCTCTTCATCAGCCACTTCAACCCCTACCGGGACCGCCAGAGCCACGCCGACCGCAACCTGACCATGCTGGTTTCCGTCACCACCATCAGCGGCGGCTACAAGAGCGTGGGCGGCTCCGGGCAGGCGCCGGTGCAGATCTCGGGCCGGATCTACAACCACATCTTCCAGAACGCGATGCGGGAGATGCTCGACCGCAACATCGACAAGGCGAAGCGGGAGAACGCCCACTTCCGCAACAACCATGTCTACTGGGCCAACGTCAACCGCTACCTGGACACCCTCCTCAACGACAAATGCGGGCCGCGTTTCATCCACGAGAATATCCTCGGGATCGACGGCTACGAGGAGGCCCTGCAGCAGATCCTGAACAGCAACAACCGGATCTATACGGGCAGGGACCAGATTTTCTCCCAGCTGGTCCAGTACTACTGCGACCAGGAAAAAGTGGTCAGGATGGAAGCGGCGCCGGCCGCCACGGCCGAGGAAGGCGAACCGACCCTCTAGCCGGAACCGGGGAAAAGGCCGCCCGGCGTTTTCCCTTCCTCCCCGGGAGCGCGGCGATCTTTACAAAGAGCGGCGGCCATGGCATAGTGAAGGCGCGCCGGCACAGAGGCGGCGAATCGACAACGATTGAAGAGAGAGGCCATCATGGGGATCAAGATAGGAAGGAACGATCCGTGTTTCTGCGGAAGCGGCAAAAAGTTCAAGAAGTGCTGCCAGGGAAGGAGAACGGCCACGCCGGCGGCCCAGCCCGCCATCCCCTCGGTAAAGAGCGAGGTGGCCAGGATCCAGGCAAGCGCCCTGGCCGGCAAGGCCGCGGTCATGACCCTGGGCGTCTTCGTCCTCTTCGCGACCACGGCCGGCGACGCCTGGCTCCTGGAGGTGACCGACATGGATGCGATCCAGGTGGCCAGGGGCGGCGAGGCCATCGAGGTGGAGATCGAGGAGAACCCCGAAACCATCGAGATCAACTGGAGCCACAAATTCGCGGTGCAGAACCGCAAATTCGTCCTCACCTCCTACAAGGACCAGAGCGAGGAGATCAAGGCCGACTACCCGGCCCACACCATTCTTTCCACGGTCAAGAAGATCCGCAGCCGGATCCCTCCCCAACTGCTGGGCAACATCCACCTTGAACCCGGGGAGGCCGCTTCGGCCTGAGAGCGCGGGAGGCGGCAAGCTCCGCCTCCCGCCCATTCCCTCTCCAGGGCAAAAAATTCCTGGACAAAGGTTAAGGAAAGAATTAAATTCCTAAGCTCCTGCAGAGCCCATAGCTGCGTTCGCCGAGCCAGCCTCGGCAACCCCACGGGATTTTCACCTTCATCTTTCTTGCAAGGAGAACGACATGCCCATTTATGAATACCGCTGCCAGGAGTGCAAGGCCCTCTTCGAGCTCATTTCCACCTCGACGGAGAGCGCCCCGGCGCCCACCTGCCCAAAATGCCAGAGCGCAAACGTCAAAAAGACCATCTCCGCCTCAAGCTTCAGGATCTCCGGCGGCACAAGCTCCATCCCCTCCGGAGCCCTCTCCGGCTGTTCGACGAAATCCGGCTTCTCCTGAGCCTGAGGAAGACGCGGCCGGTCCGGCTGCCAAAAAAAATCCTTCTTCAGTAATAGATCCGCAGCTCCAGGGCCAGCGTCCTGGGGAAGAGGCCGAATTCCGATCCCCCCCCTCCCGCCCCTGGCTTCTCCCCATGGGCAGGGAGAGGGTGCAGGCCAGCTCCACCTCGTCGGTCAGGGAATAGACCGCATTGAGGCTGAGCAGCCGCGAGTGGTCGCTCCAGTTCTGCACCAAAAGGGCCTGTCCGGCCAGAAGCGGCGAAAACTCGTAGCCCGCGCCCAGGGCGCTGTACTGCCTGCCGCTGTACCCTGCCGGCCCCTCTCCGCCTGGAAAGGCCGTGGCCAGGGCGGCGCTGCCACTGCCCTGGCCATGCCAAAAATGCTCCAGCCGCAGTTCCAGGCTGCCGGGGAAACGGTGCTCAAGGCCGAGGGCCAGCTCCGCCCCGCTTCTGCCCCCCTCGCCCTCCGGGGCCGCGTAATGGCCCTCAGCCCGCAGCCCCAGCCAATCGAAAAGCTCGCCGGCCAGCGAGCCTCCGACAATCCGCTCCTCCCGCACCGAGCCGGCCAACAAGGCCCACTCGAATTCTCCCTGGCCAAGCGCCGCCCTTACGAGCAGGGAGCCGCGCTCCCAGTCCGGCCGCCTGGCCCAGCCGTTACCGGTGGCGCGCTCCTCCTGGTAACCGAGCACCCCGACCAGGCTCAGCTGGGCCAGCGGCCCCAGGCGCGCCTCAAGCCGGGCCGCATCCACGCCGGGCTTGTAGACCCGGAAAAACTCCTGGGCCGCGAAGGGGGCGAAGAAATCGTTGGGGGTGAAATAGAAGGTGGTGGCCAGGCTCACCGGCTGCCTGCCCAGGGCAAACTCCATCGGACCCACGGCATGGTAAAGGCTCAGGGCATCGACCTCGAGGCGTGCCTGGGAGTTGTCGCTCTCGTGCTGCCGCCAGGAGAAGAGGCCGCTGCGCTCCACCCCGCTCCGGCCGCGGCCGCTCCCGGCCAGGAAGGCGAGGGGCGCCCGGCGGAGGGACTGGAGGAGATTGGCCTCGATCCTGCTCCTCTCCCCCGGGCGCGCCGTGAAGAGGAGGCGCTGCCCGATCTCGGCCAATGTCTCCTCCCGCTCTTCGGCAGAGGGGAGCCCGGCCGGATACCTGGCCGAGGCCGCGGCCAGGCCCGAGAAGCCGCGCAGCTCGAAGTCGCCATCGCCCCGTCGCCAGTGGGCGAAGGCCTCTGCCCGGGGTGCCGGCAGCAGAAGAAAGAGCAGGACAAAGAGCCGGAGCAGTACCCTCACCGGCGCACCTCGTCGCGCTCCAGCCGCCCGTCCCGCAAATGGATGAGCCGGCGCGCCCTGGCCATGACCCTCTGGTCATGGGTGGAAAAAAGGAAAGTCACCCCCTGGCTGCGGTTAAGCCGCTCCATGAGATCGAGGATGGCGTCGGCCGCGGCGGAATCGACGTTGGCGGTGGGCTCGTCCGCCAGGACAATGGCGGGCCGGGGCACGATGGCCCGGGCAATGGCGATCCGCTGCTGCTGGCCGCCGGAAAGCTCGTCCGGCCGGCGGTCGGCCAGCTCCGCCATGCCCACTTCGGCCAGCACGGCCATAACCCGCTCCCGCCGCTCCCGGAGCGGCACGTTCTGCAGGGCCAGGACGAACTCGGCATTTTCGTAGGCGGTAAGGACCGGAATCAGGTTATAGGCCTGAAAGACAAAGCCTATCCGCCGGCAGCGCAGCCAGGCGAGTTCACCCCTGCCCAGCTCGGCGAGATTTTTGCCCTCCAGCAGCACCCTGCCGCTGCTGGGCTCGTCCAGGGCGCCGATCAAGTTGAGGATCGTGGTTTTCCCCGAGCCGGAGGGGCCGCAGAGCGCGCTGAACTCTCCGGCCTCCACGGTGAGGGAAAGCCCGCTCACCGCCGGAACCCGGACCCGTCCCTGCACATAGACCCTGCTCACTCCGTCCAGCCGCACCAGCTCCATCTCCGCCCCCTTCCTCGGGTTACCCCTCTTCCGGCCCGCCCCTGGCGCGGGCCAGGGCCGAAGCGATGGCCTCGATCCGTGATCTGGCCGGGGCAAGGATGGCCGCCACCTCCTCCGGCGCATAATGCTCCTCGATGAAGGCGACAATGGGGAGGAGCTCGAACCAGCAGTCGAAGATGCGCTGGCAGGGCAGACCTTCCCGCATGGTGCGGCAGTAGCGGAAGGGGATCACCATGCCCAGCATGCGGCAATGCCATTCCCGGCCGTCATATTTTTCGATCATCGTCTCTCCCGCGCAAAAATCCGCGCCACGACCCATGCGGGCTAACGCTGGCGCACCAGCTCCTCGGGCAGGGTGGCCCTGGCGAGCAGCCACTTCTTTTCCTGCCGGACCAGCGAAAACTCCAGCCGGTGCCGTTCGTCCAGGGCATCGGCATAAAACTCGTCCGCCACCAGATGGACCAGCAGGCTCGCCTCGGCGCGGTCCTTTGCGGACAGCTCCACGCCAAGCTCCTCGATCTCGAGGCGGATGGTGGCATGGCGGGCACGGTACATGATCAGGTAGCGGATGGCAAGGGCCGGGTCCAGGGTTTCACGGTAGTTGCGCTCCGGCACCGAAACCTCGCAGGCCGGGGCGAGAAACTCCTTCACCGGCTTCATCTTCAGGGCGAGCTGCACCGGGGTCTCCTCCCCCTCCTTGGCAAGCTCCACGGCCAGGGCGGCAAAGCGGCGCTTGATCACCTGCCGGTCGCTGAAGTGGTAAAAAAGCCAGGCGCCCAGCCCCGCCAGAAGCAGCAGGCCGGCAAGCAGCACTTTTTTCTCCCGCATGCGATTCTCCTCCTCTTGTTCGCGAGCTGTCGCGGCAGGGCAGGCCGCCGCCCCGTTTCAGCGCCTGCCCTGCCTGCCCCTGCCCTTTCCGCCCAGCAGGGAAAACTCCGGCTCGTAGCCCACCGCAAACGGCCTTTCGCCACTGTTGCGGAGGGCCAGGAACTGGCCAGGGCCCTTGGCAAATGGGCAGCTGGGCATGGCGCAGGGCGCAAAGCCGAAGCGCTGGTAAAAAGCCGGCTCGCCCAGCACGAAGATGGCTGTGTTTTTAATCCCCTCCTGGCGCAGGGCAAAACGCAGCAGCTCCGAACCGATCCCCTGCCCCTGAAACTCGCGCTTGACGGCGAGCGGGGCCAGGTGCAGGCCGCAAACCGCCTTGCCCTCATAGGCATTGCTGAAGGCGATATGGGCGATGACCGCGTTGACATGGAGGCAGACCCACTCAAAACGGATCCTGCCCCGGCTGCGGAGCTCCGCCACCAGCCGCTCCTCCTGGCCGCCGGGGAAGGCCTGGCGCAGCAGGGCCGAGACCTTGAGGCACTGCTCTGGATTGGGTACGCGGATCTTCATTTCCTTTCCCTCCCTGCCCGGCTCAATAGCCCAGCCGTTCAGCAGCGGGCAGGGCCTTGGCCGGATCGCGGCTCTCGCCGGCGCAGGTCACCCGCACCGCCGAGACGCCGGGCAACGGACACCTCGCTTCGCAGATGCCGCAGCCCACGCAGAGCGCGTCGACCAGGTAGGGCTGCTTGACCAGGACCCTCTCGCCCCGGCTGTTCTCCACCTCCGCCTCCCGGAATTGTATCGCCTTCTCCGGGGTGGGGCAATGCTCTTCGCAGACGAGGCAGGGAATCCCCTTGGCATAGGGCAGGCAGCGGTCCCGGTCGAACCAGGCGCTGCCGATCCGCACCTGCCGCTTCTCGGCCAGACTAAGGGGCCGGAGGGCGCCGCTGGGGCAGACCTGGCCACAGAGGGTGCAGTTGTATTCGCAGTAGCCGGTGCGGGCCTTCAAAACCGGCGAGAAGATCCCCTCGAGGCCGCCTTCGAGAAAGGCGGGCTGCAGGCCATTGCCGATGCAAACCTTCATGCACTCCCCGCAGCGCANNTCCTCGGCCAGGGCCCCGGGCGGCCGGATCAGGAAGGGGTCGGCCTGGCGGGCCAGGGTCCTGCCCTTGAGGACAAAGGGCAGCAGGGCGCCCAGGGCCAGGGACCCGAGGAAGCCGCGCCGGGAGATGGCGAAAACCGGCCGCTCCCGGCGCCAGCCGCGGAAGGCGAAGGTGACCCGGCCGGCCGGGCAGTGGTGGAGGCAGTCGAGGCAGAGGGTGCAGTCGAGGGGCGAGATATCGCCTTTCTCGTCGATGGCCCCCATCCGGCAGACCTCCCGGCAGCTCCGGCAGCGGCCGCAGTGGGCTCCGGCCCGACCCCGCAGGAGGGCAAAGCGCGCGGCCACCGCCAGGAGAGCGCCCAGGGGACAGAGGTTGCGGCAGAAGAAGCGCCGTTCCAGTCGCTCCAGGAGAAAAACCGCCAGGAGCAGGGCCAGGGAGAGCAGGGCCAGGTCGTGATGCTTCTGCCGGAAGGGCAGGATGGTGGCCTTCAGGAAGGCGTAGAGGGGCTCGCTCACCGCGTTGAGCCAGGCGGGCGCCTCCTGGTAGGTCTGGCTGAAAAAGGTTTCGGCGAGGGCGTTCAGGCCCGGCTCCACGGCCAGGGCCAGGCCCCGGACCAGGAGGGAAAAGGGGTCGACAACACCGGCCAGGGGCAGCCCGAACCAGGCCCCGGCCAGCAGAAAGCCCAGGAGATAGAAGCGCAGGGGCCGGTATCGTCCTTCCCTCCCCACCCCGCCCGGCCGCAGAAGCCGGTGGCAGCCGTCGAGCAGGGTGCCCAGCGGGCAGAGCCAGCCGCAGAAGGCGCGGCCACAGAGCAGGGTGAGCAGCAGGGTAAGGAGGGCCGGCAGCATCAGGAGCAGAAAGACGCCGGCGGCCAGGGAGGCGGTCAGGGCCAGGAAGGGATCGAGGCGGAAGAGGATGTTCACGGCCCAGGCGATGGTGTCGCTGCCCGAGTAGTCGGTCTTGACGAAGAGAAAGAAAAAGAGGGCAAGAAAAGTGAGCTGGCTGGCCCGGCGCCAGAAAACAGGAGGAACGGCCTTTCCCTTCTTCATTGCCCCGGCTCCGTCTTCAAGCCGGCACGATCCGGACCCTGGCGAGATCCATCTCCCCCAGGCCGGCGGCGTGGGCGGCCACGGTGGAGGCGATCTCCTCGGGTCTGAGGCCGAAGAGGGTGGTGGCGTAGGCATCGGCCGCCACCGGATCGGCGGAGGCGATGAGGGTATCCAGCACCTTGACGTCGGCGGGATCGCCGCCCTGGGGGCCGTTGGCCAGCAGGATGCGGGTGGCGTCGATCACGGTGAGCCGGGGCTGGATAACGGTGGCCAGGTCGGCCAGCTTCTGGCCCAGGTTGTGGTGCATGGCCCCCCGACTGCCGCCGAGGACGCCCATGCTGTTCTTGAGCCCCAGGGTCAGACGGCTCAGGCCGTGGTGCTTGGCCACCGGCACATTGATATAGCAGTCCGCCTCCAGGGCGTCCCGGTAGACCTCAAGCCGCTTTACCGCCCTGCCCCGCCTGATCTCCACCGGCACGTACTTCCGGCTGTCGGGGTGGAAGAGCTTGAGCCGCCTGTCCTTGATGGCGGCCAGGGCCGCCTGGATGCCGCTGTTCACGTAGCAGCGCCGCTCCTCGTTGCAGGTGCGGTCAAAAACCAGAACCTGCCCGGCGCCGGCGGCCAGCGCCTGCTCGACCAGGGCCCTGACCACCAGCGGATGGGTGTTGGCTCCCAGCTCCGGGCCGCGGTCCCAGCCGATATTGGGCTTGACCACCACCCGCTCGTCCGGCCGGACGAAGCTGCCCATCCCGCCCAGGGGGGCGAGCACCCGCTCCACCAGCGCCCCGTATTCCCGGCCCGTGGCATGGCTCACAAGCGGGGGCACATCTGCCGCAGCCCGGGCCTCTCCGATCCGCAGGCAGGGGATGCCCACGCTCAACCCTGCCGACCAGAGGGCCACCTGCCTGAGAAATTCCCGTCTGTCCATGCCGCCTCCTCGCAGGGAAAGGTTCCGCATCCGCCTTCATTTCCGCTCATTATGGCGCAAGAGGCAGGAAATTGTCAAAGCAAAGGCCGGGACCCGGCTTAAGGAGGGGCGTAAGGAAAGGAGCGGAATCGGGCAGGGAAGAGCGAAGCGGCCAGGGGGGGAAATCACGGGCCGCCGGTCGCCTCAGCCCCGATGGCGTAGGCCAGTTCCGCCTTGCTGCGCTGCCGGTAGACCTGGGCGTCGATCTGCATCAGCTCGGCGCGGGTGAGCCTCGTTTCGGCGTCGAGCAGGTCCTTGAGGGAGCCGACGCCGAGCTCCAGGCTGCGCTCGGCAAAGCGCCAGGCATCCTTGGCCTGGGTGACCGCGTCCGTCGAGGCCTGCAGCCTGGCGGCGCTGTCCTGCCACTGGGAATGGACCGCCCGCACCTCGGCGTCGATCTCCTTGGCGAGATCGCGCTCCAGCTCCCGCATCCGCTGGATGGTCAGACGCTGATGGCGCCAGGCGAAGATATTGCGGCCGCCCTGAAAGGGCTGGAAGCTCACCCGCACCGCCACGCTGTAATAGTCGCGCAGGTCGTCCCGGTAGGCGGGATCGTCGTACTCGCGCTCATAGTCGGTCCAGGCCGCCTCAAGGCTGGCGCGGGGCAGGTTGCGGGAGGCGATCAGCACAGCCTCCTGCCTGGCGCTCTCGACATTGAGGCCGGCGATGCGCAGATCGGGCCGCTCGCGCCGGGCCAGCTCCAGGCACTCCGCCAGGGCGGGAAAGGAGTCGTCCAGGGCCGGAACAAGATCACCGGCCAGCTCCAGCTCCTCGGGAACCGGCAGCGCCAGCCAGTGGGCGAGGCGGGCCCGGGCCGTGGCCAGATTGGTCCTGGCGATGTCGCGCTGCTGGATGGCGTTGGAAAGCTCCACCTCGACCTCGAGCAGGCGCAGGCGGGTGGCGAGCTCCCGCTCATACCAGGCCTGGGCGATCTCCTTCTGGCGCCGCAGGCGGCCGATGGATTCCACCCAGAGCCTCTCCTGGGCCTGGGCCTGGAGAACGGCATGGAAATCGCGGCGGATCTCGCGGACCAGCTGCGCCTCCATGTGCTTGCGCTCCAGCTCCCTCGCCTCCAGGGCCAGATTCGATTTCCGCACCCCGGCGACCCCGGCAAAACCGGAGAAGAGAGGCTGACTCAGGCTGAGGGTGGAGCTGTCGCTCTGCTGATTGAGATAATCGGTGTCGCGCTCGGCGGAAGAATCGTTGCTCAGGCGGGTATCCTGGTAGCTCATCCCCAGGGTGGGCAGGAAGGCGCCCCAGGCGCCGCGCACATCCTCACGCGCTTCGCCGACCCCGATGCCGTAGGCCTTCAGGCGGGCGTTTTCGGCGATCCCCCTGGCGATGGCGGCCTGCAGGGTCAGGGGTTCCGCGACCGCTGAGGAGGCCAGGCCGAGCAGGACCAGGATGCTCAAAAAAATTCGCGCTGCTTTCATCTCTCCCTCATCCTCGCTGCTTTGGCCCCGCAGGGAACTCGCTTCTGACAATCTTAGCGGAATCAGCCATCAGGTTTCGCGCAGGGCCTGGTCGAAACGGGCCTTGATCGGTTCGATCAGATAATCCAGCACCGTCCTCGGCACGGTATTGATGAAGACCGAGGCAGGCATGCCCGAAGTCAGGTAGAGGTTGTTTTTCTCCAACTCCTCCTTATTCAGGGCGACGTGGACCAGATAATAGGGGAACTCGCCGGCCGGGGTGGGCTGGATGATGCGGTCGGCCGAGACATAGACCACGGTGCCGTCCACCTTGGGGGTGGTTCTCTGGTTGAAGGCGAGCAGCTGCGCGGAAGCGGTCTGGCCGTTGTAGACATGGGTGATGTCCTTGACCTGGATCCGGCATTCGATGATGAGCTGCGAATTCTGCGGAACGATGTCGAGCAGGGGCTGGCCCGGGCCGACTACCCCGTTCAGCGAATGCACCTTCATGTTCACCACCTCGCCGTCCAGGGGCGCGGTGACGGTCAGCCGCTGCATGGCGTCGACCAGGGGAAAGAGCTGCTGCTGGAGCTGGAACTCGCGCTGCCGGGCCTCGGCGAGCTTGGCGATCGCCTCCTGCCGGAACTGGTCCTCCAGGGCGCTGACCCTGATCTGGTATTCGGCGATCTTCTCGTGCAGCTCGGCGCGGGAGCCGCGCAACTGGGCCTGCTCCCCGCGGTTTTCGGCCAGGGCGCGCCGCAGGGCGAGGATGGCGGTCTTGTCGATGAAGCGCTCCTTGAGCAGGGGCTCCTTGGCGGCGAGCTCCTCCTGCAGGGCGGCGATCACCTCGCCGGAGGCGACCATGCGCGCCTCCAGGCTCTGCGATTGCTCGTTGAGCTGCTCGATCTGCTTGCGCAGGAGGGCGACCTGATTCTTCAGGCCGACAAGACGGGAGGAGAAGACCTTTGCCTCGTTTTCAAAAAGGTCTTGGAATTTCTCCGGGGAGACCCCGGCCGACTCCGTGGGCCAGGCGGGCGCCTCGGCCAGCTGCTTTTCCGCCTCCAGGCGGGCGATCTCCAGGGCGACGGCGGCGAGCTGCACCCGCAGCTGCTCCACCCCCGCGGAAACCCGGGAGCTTTCCAGCACGATCAGCGGCTGGCCCGCCTTCACCTTGCTGCCGTTCTTCACCAGGATCTCGCGAACGATTCCTCCCTCCAGGTGCTGCACCGTCTTGCGTTCGGTGTCCACCTTCACCTCGCCCTGGGCGATCACCGCCCCGGTGATCTCGGCCAGCGCCATCCAGGTGAAGCCTACGCCGAAGAAGAGGCCGACGATGATCAGGCCGGCGGCGACGATCTTTTTCGCGTCGCTGTACCGCATATGCAGGTCGGGCGGCGGAGTGCTCTCGTCCTGCAGGCGGGCGTAATCCTCATCCGTGATCCCCGGCCCCATGAGCCCCTGCCAGAGGCCTGCAATCTTTTTCCTGGCCGCGACGAGAAAGGTGTCGCCGCTCTCCCTGCTCTCTTTCATAGACTTGTCCATACCCGCCTCAGACGCCCTGCTGGGCGGAAAATGGCGCCGCTCCGGCGACGGGAACGGGAACCGTGCTGGGGACAGCCTGCGGCCTGCGGGCCGGAACCTGCCCCTGCGCCTGCTGCTGCGCCTCGGCCAGCTTCTGGAACACCGCCTCCCGGGGACCGAAAAGGGCCATGGCCCCATCCTTGAGCAGCATGATTTTATCGACCCCGGCCAGCAGGCTGGGCTTGTGGGTGACCACCACCAGGGTCACTCCTTCCTCCTTGAGCCTGGCCCAGGCGGCGAGCAGGGCCCGTTCGCCCTCGTCGTCCAGGCTGGCGTTGGGCTCGTCGAGGATGACCAGCCGGGGTTTGCCGTACAGCGCCCTGGCCAGGCCGATCCGTTGCCGCTGGCCGCCGGAGAGGATCACCCCGCCCTCACCGACCCGGGTATCGTAGCCCTGGGGAAAGCGGAGGATCAGCTCGTGGAGGCCGGCCATGTTGGCGGCTGCCACGACCTGCTCGGAATCGACCTCCCCGAGCCGGGCGATGTTCTCGGCCACGGTGCCGGGGAAAAGGTCCACATCCTGGTCAAGATAGCCGATGTAGGGACCGAGCTTCTCATGGTCCCAGCTGAAGACGTCCGCCCCGTCCAGGCGGATCTTGCCGCTGGTCGCCGGCCAGACCCCGAGAAGCAGCCGGCAGAGGGTGGACTTCCCCGCCCCGGAGGGGCCGATGAGGCCCATGGCCTCGCCGGGCTGCAGGGAGAAATTGATGTTGTGCAGCAGGTACTTGCCGCCCACCGCCAGGCTGACCTGCTCCGCGGCCAGAAGGCCGGTGGGCGCCGGCAGGTCCATGGCTTCCGGCTTCGCCCCGGCGCCGCCACTCCGGTCCTTGAAAAGGGCCTCCAGGCGCGTCCAGGCGCCGCGGGCCTCGACGACGTTCTTCCAGGAGGCGAGGCCCACCTGCACGGGGGAGAGCGCCTTGCCCATGATGATGGAGGCGGCGATCATCGAGCCGGGGGTGGAGGCGCCCTTCAGGGTCAGATAGGCGCCCACCCCGTAAATGGCGACCTGCATGGACTGCCTGAGCCAGGAGGAAAGGATGGTGACCAGGCCCGCCTGCCGGCTCGCCTGGGTCTGCAGCTTGGTCACCGTGTCATTGAACCCCTGCCAGCGGGTGCTGACGTTGCCGATCATGCCCATGCTCTGCACGGTCCGGGCGTTGCGGCGGGCGGTCTCGAAGAAGCGCAGGGAAAAGCCGTTCACCACGTTGGCGGCCTGCAGGGGCTTGTGGGTGACCTTTTCGTTGATCAGGGCGAAGATGACGATGAGCAGCGCGCCGCCGGTGGCGACCATGCCGAGGAGGGGGTGCAAAACGTAAATAACCGCAAGGAAGACCGGAATCCAGGGCATGTCGAAGAGGGCGAAGATGGCGTTGCCGGCAAAGAAGTTGCGCAGCGAATTGACATCCTTGAGGGTGGCCTGGTCCGGGGTGTTGCCGGCCAGGGAGGCCTTCTTGAGGATGCTGTCCAGAACATCGCGGCTCAGGGTCTGGTCGATCTGCACGCCGCAGCGCACCAGGAGGCGCGAACGGACGAACTCGAGGGAGGCGAGAACCCCCAGCGAGATGAGGGCGGCCACGGTGAGCGCCATCAGGGTCGGCATGCTGTAGCTGGAAAGCACCCGATCATAGATCTGCAGCATGTAGACGGAAAAGGTCAGCTGCAGAACATTGATGAACATACTGAAGAAAAAACCGTAAACCAGATAGATACGCCACTGCTTCAGAAACTCGCGCACAACGGCCGCTCCTTGTGGTGATGGCAACGTCAACCGGCGGGGTGGACATTCGGGAAATGAGGACCCAGGCTTTTCGGGCAGGCCGAACCGAGACTGTCGAACTCGTGCCTTCTTTGATGAGGGCTTACAATAATCACAATCGTATTTTGCGCAAGGGGAAAAAAAGCAGACGGCGGGTGGGAAGGAAGGGACTCCCCTCTACCCGACCTCAGCCCTTTTTGCGCAGGACGATCTCGACCCGACGGTTTTTCTGCCGATGCTCCTCGCTGTCGTTGGGGAAGAGGGGCTGATATTCCGCGAAGCCCTGGGTCACGACCCGCTCCGGAGCCAGGCCGCCGGCGAGGAAATACTCGGCCACCGAGATGGCCCGGGCCGCGGCCAGATGCCAGTTGGAGCGGAACTCCGCGTTCTGGATGGGCAGATCGTCGGTATGGCCGGCGATGAGCACCTGGCAATCGCTCTCGGCGAGGAGCAGGGAGAGGATCCTCTCGAGGAGGGCGGCCGCATGGGCGTTGAGGGCCGCCTCGCCGGTACGGAAGGTGAGCTGCTCCTCCAGGACCAGGGTGACCTGATTTTCCTGCTCGCTGATATAAAAGCCCTTCTCCAGGTAGCCGGCAAAATATTCCCGCAGGTCCACGCTCACCGCCGCCAGGTCGCGTGGCCGGATCTGAGCGGGTGCAAAGCCCGGCAAGGGGGAAACTGCCTCCGCCTTGACCTGGAGCGGCTCCGCCGGCAAGGAGGGCTTTTTCACCTCGTTGGCATAGAGAATAATGAAAAAGACCAGGAGCAGGGTCAGGACGTCGATCATGCCCCAGGAGGCGAACTCATAGTCAAAGGCCGGAGCAGGACGCTTGGCGAGTCGCATGGATTCCCTCCCCTCAGTTGGAACCGGCCAGCATTCCGGCCAGGCCCGGAGCCGGGCTCACGGACTCCGCCCCGCCCCGTTCCATCCGGCCGGTCTCTTCCAGGTCAAAGCAGAAGTTGAGCTTGTAGCAGAGGTACTTGGAGCTTTCCCGGTTGGTGATGCCCTGGATCCCCTCGGCGACGATGGGAAAAAGGTTGTACTCGGCGCGGAGCGCCTCGATGTACTTCTTGTGGGCCGGGATATAGACCAGGTTGGAAAGGAGCAGCCCGTAGAGGGTGGTGAAGAGGGCCAGAGAGACGCCGCTGCCGATCTCGGCCGTGTTGTGGAGGCTGCCGAGCACGCTGATCAGCCCGATGACCGTGCCGATGAAGCCGAAGGACTGGGTGAGCTTGATCAGGGAGGCGAGGATGTTGGCCCGGGCCTCCCGGGCGGAAAGATGGATCTCGAAGTTCCTTTCGAGAATGCGCTTGATATCCGGCCCGCCGTAGCCGTCGATGAGCATCTCCACCCCCTTGCGAAGAAAGGGATTGTCGATGCCGCGGTTGACCCGCTCCAGATCCTTGCGGCCGGCGACCTGCCACACCCTGGCCACCTTGCGGATCTCCTCGATCACCGCGAGCTCCCGCCCCCGCCGCGAGCCGGGCGCCAGGATCTCTTGCCAGAGCTTCCTGAGGGAGGGCCAGGGATGGGCAAGGGCGATGGAAAAAAGCGGCCCGAAGAGAACGAGGAGCATGCTGAGAAAAATGGGCAGAAAGGGCGCGTTGTCGAGGAAAAGTCCGTGGGCGATGCAAACCAGCGCCGTGCCGAGCAGTACCAGAACCATGCGTGTCATCAGTTGCCTCCTGAAGGTTGGGGGTGCGTTCTTCCCCATGCCTTCATGCACAACTCATGCCAACGCTCGCTCGCCTGCCGACGCCCGGGTCGTCTGGGGGCAGGATGCCTGCCGGCCCGGAGCGGAAGGCCATTCGCGCCCGGCCCCTCCCCGGCCTTTCACCTCCGCTCCGGGAGAGGCCGGAAAAGGAGAGGGGGAACTTTTTGCCTCTCCTCGGGAGGAAGAGAGAGGAAAAAAAATCCTGCCCGGCAGAAGGCCTAGGAGCCTGCATTCTCCAGCTCCGCCTGCAGGGCGGTGGCATAGGCGTTGCGGGCGGTCTGGAAAATGGCGATCCGGGTCTGGAGCCTGACGATCTCGGCGTCAACGGTGCGGAGCGACATCAGCTGCGCCTTGGCGTTGTCGGAAAGGGAGGCAAGGTCGTATTCCCTGCCGTTGATGGTGATTTTCTGTTCAGACATAAGAACCTCCTGGGTATAACTTTTTCTTTTCCAGCCCGGAGCCGCGGCCTCCTATTCGACCGCGAAACCGAGCTGCCTCACAAAGGCGACATCGGCGGGGGCGAAGTGCGCGAGCCCATGCTGGCGGAACCTCCCAACCGTGGCGGGAATCCTCACCAGGCCGGCAAGGCGCTGCAGCTCCGCCTCGGCGGCATCGATCCCCAGAAACCGCGTCAGCCTCAACACGCCTTCGCAAGGAACGCTGGTAAATTCGTCGTAATTGATCAGCAGAAAATCCTTGCCCATGGACGCGCCGGCGACGAGGATCCGCCGATGCACCCGGCACCAGTAAGCCAGGGAGAGGGCTGGCGGGAAGCCGCCCGCGGCGTCGGGCTCCTCCCCTCCCCAGAGTTCGAGCTGGTTCTGATTGGCGCTGTATGCCATGTCGAGGCCATTGCGCATGACATGGATGTATCTCAGGCCGGGAACGGCTTTCCGCAAAAAATCAAGGACAACATGGGTATTCGGCTCCTTCCAGCCCCAGCGCGCTCCGGCTGGCAGGCTGCTCTTCACGGCCAGAAGGGAGCGAACCCTTTCCTGGAGCCATGCCGCCGGATGCTGGAGCCTATCGGCCGAGGCCAGGCGGCGTATCAGCGCCTCCTGCCGCCCGGTGAACGGACCCATGCCGGTCATCCCCCGGAAAAGGATCTCCAGGAGCTCGTTGCGTTCTTCCTCCGGGCATTCGAGGATATCCCGTCTTTTGAAAAGGAGGGTGAACCAGAGGTTGTCGTTGGCCGGGTTGAGATCGGAGCCCATGAAAAAAGAGAGCTCCCGCAGCAGCTGGGCGACAAGGCGCGTTCCGCTCCCGCCCACCCCGCCGATGACGACCGGCGGCCCGTAGCGTTCAAGAATGTCCGTGATCATCCTTCCCCCTCCAAGGGATCCAGCGCACCGAAAGGCCACAATCCCCTTTTTTCATTTCAGCACCGCTCCCTGAGCCGCCGCTCGCAGGCCTGCCTGTACAAAACGGCGTCCCGCGCGTGGTGGCGCTCCACCCGCTTCCGCAAGGCAGGATCCATTCGGAAATAGCCGCCCTCGCCGCCCTGCGGGTTGACGTTTTCCGCGAAGACCGGAAGCGCGCTGCCCAGATACTTCCGCGGAAAATAGGCTATTTCACTCTCGCAGAATTCGGTTATCTCGATAAAATCAAACTTTTTTCAGCGGAAAGCCCCATAGAAACTGGCTGTAGAGATTTTTCAGCTCCGGCTCCAGACAGAAGCGCTCCAGGGTCCACTCTTCCTCGACCATCCTGCGGTGGAGGGGGGGGAGTTTTGCGGGTCATAGCTGCGCGGCCAGAAAAAATAATGCGAGGCCACCCTCTCCAGAGGATCACGCAGCCAGGTGACGAACTTCACGTTGCGGCGGCAGCAGAAAAGATATTTCAGCGGCAGAAAATGGCCGTGTACGCAGCGCACCTCTGCCGGGCAGCGCAGCAGATTGCGCAGGCACGCCTTGACGGCCGAGGCGTTTCTCGCCGTGACCGGGGTGTTGATGGGCAGGTCGGCGTAATCCCGCAACAGGCCGGGGCCGAAGTGGCCATCCAGCGCGGCCAGGAAGCTTGAACCGGCGGTTTTGGGAAGATGCACGGAAATCAACATGAGTCACCTTGCTCAGGATCTGTGATCGGTTGCGGCTCAGCGTCGGGAAGCAGCGGCTTCACGCCCACCAGCCGTCGTCATCGAGTATGGTCCGCACCGCGGTGAGCCGCGCCACCCCTTCGCCGAAGCTGCCGCCCACCGGGTTGCACACATCGAGATAAAACATCTCGTCCACCTCCGACACTGTGTCGCCGACGATCTCCACCGGTATCACCGCCTGGGTTTCGCCGGGATAGAGGATCAGAGTGCCGCTGACGGCCAGGTAATCCTCCCCGGCCCTGGCCAGGCCGTCCCGGGTGGCATAATCGACGCTGAGCCACTGCTCCGGATCCTGGCGCACCCCGGTGAACCGGAGCAGAAAATAGGCATAGGTCGTGCCGTCATCGCCCTCGACCACCAACTCCCGCACCTCTTCCGGGCTGGCCGGCGCAGCGGGATAGCCGGCGCGCATGCTCTGGTCGAGCCATTGCTGCTGGGCGCTCAAACGCTGCCAGGCGCCAAGCTCGCCGAAGGTGGAGTTGAGCTCAGCATCGAGGTCCGGCGCAATAACGCCCCTGCTCAGGCTCGCGGTATAGCTGGCAAGGCCCGCGAGCTGGCCTTCGAGAAAGGCCGGGCCGCCGCTGTCTCCGGGCGTCAGAAGCCCCTCGTCCTCCGCCAGCCCCGGATCCTGGATGGAGAGCAGCAGGCCCAGCGCGTCGTTCCCGATCCTGCCGCTGTCAAAATCGGCGATGAGCTGCAGGCCCGCGTCCGGCGCCCAGCCCATGAAGTCCCCCAGCGCGGCCTTGAGCTCGGCGCCATCAGCCTCAAAACGATTGCGGGCCAGCAGGCGCAGTGGATCACCGGCATAGCTGTCCAGCACGCCATCCATCCCGGTGCCCGGCGTGCCGTAGCCGACAAAATCGAATTCCCGCCCGAGTTCGTCCCCGCCCCGGTAGAGGCTGTAGCGCTCGGCGCCAAGGGGAGCGGAGCTCTCGAGCCAGAGCAGGGCCAGATCGTTGTCGACGCTGAGCGGATCGTAGGCGGGATGCAGGCTTGCCCCTCCCGCCGCGATGCTTTCCAGTCCGGCCACGGTTTCGAAATGGACGCCTGCCGCGCCGTCCGTCCCGGCAAGGAGGTGGGCGGCTGTCAGCACGGCGCGGCCATCGGCGAGAAGAACGCCGGTGCCGTAGTAGCCGGAGACAGAGACCCGCACCACGCCATCATAGCCGCTGCCCGGATAGGCGCGGTAGCGGGGGTCTGTGTAGTAACTGGCTGTGGCGACCATGCATGCCTCCGAATGCGCCTACCCGGAAACGCAGTCCCTTCCGTTTTTTTGCCAAGCCGCCCCCGCGCCGGCCGTGGCCCCCTGCCGCCCGCCTCTCCGGGCGGCCAGGGCATCCCGGGCATGCGCCGCGTCATACTCGGGGACCAGGGTCTGCAGATGGGCGATGAGGGAATCGAGAT
The DNA here is from genome assembly GCA_002347185.1 of Desulfobulbaceae bacterium UBA2262. Classification (GTDB taxonomy): domain Bacteria; phylum Desulfobacterota; class Desulfobulbia; order Desulfobulbales; family Desulfurivibrionaceae; genus UBA2262. The sequence goes on from DDXK01000128.1 coordinate 24,572, forward strand.
CACGGCTGGCGGCGGCCTCCTCCAGGCGGGCCAGCTCGGCGCGCAGCCACTCCAGGTCGATGCGGCGGCTTGCCGCCAGCTTCAGCTTGGGGTGGCTGGTGGCGCGCAGGCTCTCCTCCGCGTGGAAGACTTCCTCGAAGAGCTTCTCGCCGGGGCGCAGCCCCGTATAGACGATTTCCACATCCTTGCCGGGCGCAAGCCCGGAGAGGCGGATCATCTGCTCGGCCAGCTCCCGGATCAGCATCGGCTCCCCCATGTCGAGGACGAAGATCTCTCCGCCCTCGCCCATGGCCCCGGCCTGCAGAATGAGGCTCGCCGCCTCGGGGATGGTCATGAAGTAGCGGGTGATCTCCGGATGCGTCACGGTCACCGGCCCCCCTTCCCTGATCTGCTTTTCAAAGAGCGGGACCACCGAGCCGGCGGAGCCAAGGACGTTGCCGAAGCGGGTGGTGATGAAGCGGGTGCCGGAAGCCGGGGCGAGATTCTGGCAGTAAAGCTCGCAGATGCGCTTGGTGGTGCCCATGACGTTGGTGGGGTTGACCGCCTTGTCGGTGGAAACCAGGACAAAACGGGCGGCCCCGTGGCGGACGGCCGCGTCAGCGACCATCCTGGTGCCCAGCACGTTGTTCATCACCCCCTCGGCGGGATTGAGCTCCAGCATGGGCACATGCTTGTAGGCGGCGGCGTGGAAGACCACCTCCGGCCGGAACTTGGCAAAGACCCACTCCACCCGCGCCCTGTTCTTGACATCGCCCAACACGGCGAGCACCGAAAGGCCGGGAAAGGCCTGACGCAATTCGTGATCGATGGCGTAGAGGTTGTATTCGCCATGCTCGAAGACGATGAGCCGGGAGGGCTGCTGGCGGGCGACCTGCCGGCAGAGCTCCGAACCGATGGAGCCGCCGCCGCCGGTGACCAGCACGACCTTGCCGCGCAGATAGCCGGCAATGGCCAGGGCGTCGAGGCGCACCGGCTCCCGGCCGAGCAGATCCTCCAGGGTCAGGGGCCTGAGCTGGCTGCTGCTCGCCTCCTGGCCATTCAGCTCCGCAAGGGCCGGCAGGGTGCGGCAGTCCACCCCGAGCCGCGCGCAGGCCCCGGCGACCCGCCGCATCACCTCGCGGCCCGCCGAGGGAATGGCGAGCAGCACCAGCTCGATCTCGTAGCGGGCAACCAGCTCCCCGATCTCGGCCAGCGAACCGCAAACCCGCACACCGTGGATCTCCCGGCCGAGCTTGGCCGGGTTGTCGTCCACCAGGCAGAGGGGCGCGTATTCGGGCCGCCGAAGCAGATCGCGGAGCAGAAGCTCGCCGCCCTGCCCCGCCCCCACCACCAGGGTGCGCAGGCCCGCCTTTTTGCCGAAAACCCGGTGGCGGTCCTTGAGGAGGCGGTACGAGAAGCGGGCCCCGGCCAGCCCGCAGCTGAGCAGCAGAGGATAGAGGAAGATCACCGTGCGGGGGATGCCGGCCAGGCGGTTGTAGAGGAAAAAAATCAGCAGCAGCAGCGCGGTGCCGCAGCAGACCGACTTCAGGATGCAGAGGAGGTCGGGCAGGGAGGCGAAGCGCCACATCCCGCGGTAGAGGCCGAAAAACCAGAAGAAAAAGCCCTGGAGGGGGACAAGGACCAGGAGGATCTGGAACGCGGCCGCGGAAAAGGGGGGCGGGATGGCGCCGAAGTTGAAGCGGAGCCAGTAGGCCCCGAAGAGCGCGATGGGGATCCAGAGCAGATCGTGGCCCAGGGCGGCCCAGCGGTTGAAAAAAAATTTACGCAGATAGGGCTGCGGCATCCCCACCACCTCCGGCTTGTTTCCGCCACCTTGCAAACGCTCCAAACGGCGCACCATAGCCTCCCTCTCCCGCCTTGTCAACCTTGGCTCACGCCCGCTCCTCGCCGGCCCCGGCCCGGACCGCGAAAAGAACCAGGGGCAGATAGGCGACAAGCAGGCAGAAGAGGGCCGCGCCCGGGAAGCGCGCCGCCGTAAACGCCAGGGGCAGCAGCCAGCAGAGGTTGACCGCGACGGCCCCCATGGTCACCCTGGCATGGGAGCCGTGGCGCCTGGCAAGGATCTGATAGGCATGGCTGCGATGCGCCTCGGAAAGCCGCTCGCCGCGCAGGGCCCGGCGAACAAGGGTCACGGTGGCGTCGACGACGAAAACCCCCAACAGGATCACCCAGGCCCAGAAAAGGCCGGGCCGGGCCAGGCCGGCCTGCAGGGCGAAGATCCCCAGCACCAGGCCGAGAAAACCGCTGCCGGCGTCCCCCATGAAGATCCGGGCCCTGGGAAAGTTCCAGGCCAGAAAACCGGCGGAGGCCGCGGCCAGCAGAAGCGGCGGCAGCGAGGCCCCCCGGTCGGGCAGGCCCTGCCAGGCCAGGAAGGCGCCGGCCAGGCTGACGCTGATCGCCTCGCTGGCGGCAAGGCCGTCGATGCCATCCATGAAGTTGTAGAGGTTGAGCAGCCAGACCAGAAAGAGGGCGCCGAGCCCCTGGCCGGCCCAGCCCAGCTCCGCCGCATAGCCCGGCCAGAGAGGCAGAGGCGGCAGCGGGCCCAGCCAGAAGAGGACCCAGGCGGCGGCCAGGAAATGGACGGCCAGCCTCCGCCCGGGCGCGACATGGCCCCGGTCGTCCAGCCAGCCCACCAGGGCGACCATGGCCCCGGCCCCGGCCAGGGGCAGGAAGGAGGACCAGCCGATCTGCCCGCCGGCGAGCAGAAGCGACAGGCCGGCCAGAAAAACCGCCACGATGGCCAGGCCGCCTCCGCGGGGGGTGGGAACCTGATGCGAACTGCGGGCATTGGGGATGTCGAGCCGGCCGCGGGCCAGGGCCTGGCGGCGGAGGAGGCCGGTGAGCAGCAGCGAGGCGAGCAGGGTCAGGGGAAAAGACCACCAGGGGAGCGTCATTCCGGTTTCTCCAGGTGCGTCCGCCCCTTGATCCTGATAAGGGCGGGCAGGCCGACCAGGCCGAGGGTGAGGAGCGCGAGGGCGGCCAGGTGCAGGACGCGGATCAGGAGGGAGAGCATGACCCCGCTGGCCAGGGTGAAACCCACCTGGCTGCCGACAAGGGCGTAGAGCAGCTCCTGGACCCCGATGTTGCCCGGAGTCACCGCCACATAGCCGCTCAGCTGGATAAGCACGAAGATGACCAGCAGCTCCCCGGGCGAGGGGGAGAGGCCGATGCCCTGGCAGAGCAGGGAGAGCACCAGCAGGCCGGGCAGCAGGCCGAGCAGGGCGAGGAGGAGAAAGAGCGCGGCGAAGGAGGGGCTTCGCAGGCAGGCGGGCCCCATGGCGAAGACCGCGCTGAGCCGCTCGGCCAGCCAGGCCACAGGGCGCCAGGAGGGCAGACCCAGGCGGCAGAGCATCACGGCCAGGGCCGGGGCGAGGAAGAGCAGGAGGGCGGCCGCCGCCGGCCAGAGGGCGATCGGCACTCCGAACGGCCGGGGCGAAAAGCCCGAGCTTCCCAGGATCAGCGTCGCGCAGAGCAGCAGAAAAAGGACGCTCAGCCAGGCAAAGACGAAATAGCCCCCCACATAGGCGGTGTAGCCGAGGCCTATTTCCCGCTTCAGGCGCACGGCCCGGTAGATCGAGCCCGCCTGCGGCAGGGCGGAATTGAGAAACTGGCTCAACACGAAGAAGCGCTGCCAGAAAAGATAGGGGATCGCCACCCCGCTGCAGCGCGCCATCACCTGCCAGGTCCGCAGCGAAAAAAGAAGGATGTTGACGGCGGACAGGGCCAGGCCGGCGACCAGGGTCCGACTTTCCAGGCGGGCCAGGCTCAGGGCGATCTCCTCGCGGCTGCCGACGAGGATTTTGGCGACCGCGGCCAGGCAGGCCGCGGTGAGCAGCCAGGGCAGCAGCCGGCGCCACAATGGCGAGGACGGGGGGGCGCTCCTGGGTGCTTCAGGCTCCATGGCCGGCCCTCCCCCGTACCGTCCGCCGCAACCCCTCCTCCACTGCTAGCGGCGGGCTCCAGCCCAGGAGCCGGCGGGTGGCGGCGATATCGACCTGCAGCGAGCCGAGCAGCCGGTCCGCCTCGGCGGCGCGGCCCAGCAGGCGAGCGGCGAGGCGGAGCAGGGCCGGCGGCGCCGGCAGCAGCCGGGCCCGCCTGCCCAGGGCCGCGGCCATCTTCCGGATCAGCTCCGGGGTGGAAAGATCGACGCCGTCGGAAACCAGAAAGGCCTTGCCGGCGGCGGCCGGATGGTCGAGGCAGGTAATGAGCAGGTCGATGAGGTTGTCCAGCCCCACCAGGGAGCGGCGGTTCTCCACCAGGGCCAGGGGCAGCGGCCAGCCCCGCTCCACCAGGCGCAGCAGGCGCAGGAGATTGCCCCCCACCCCCGGCCCGTAGACCAGGGGCGGCCGGACCACGACCACCTCCAGGCCGGTGGCTGCGGCCACCTGCGCCAGGGCCTGCTCCGCCTCCCATTTGGACAGGGCGTAGGCATCCTCCGGGGCGGGCGGGTCGTCCGCCGCAAAGGGCGAGCCCGGGGCCGTCCGCTCGCCATGCACCTTCACCGAGCTGAGATAGACCAGCCTCCGCACCCCGGCCGCGGCCGCCTGCTCGGCCAACCGCCGGGTGCCGGCCACATTCACTTCGCGGAAGGCGGCCAGGGGGTCGGCGGCGGCCTCCTGCAGCACATGCACCCGGGCCGCCGCATGCACCACGCACTCCACCCCGGCCAGGGCCGCGGCCCAGTCGGTGGCCGGGCCGATCGCGCCCACCGCCACCGCCCCCGCTCCCGAGGCGGCACGCATGGCCGGGCGCACCGGCCGCCCCAGCCGGGCCAGGGCCGCCACCAGGGCGCTGCCCACAAAACCATTGCCGCCGGTGACAAGCACGCTCATTTCGCTTCCCCTGACAGTTAAAAAAGATTCACAAGACAGAGCGCGGCCAGGGCCAGCCTGCCGGTGAGCGAACGCCTGGTCTTGCCGGCATTGCAGGCCAGATAGAGGCTGCCGGGCCAGCCGGCGGAGAGAGCCCGCACCACCGGGCTTTGCGGATCGACCCCGGCGAGGAGGGCCACCTGCCGGCACTGCTCCCTGGCCCAGCCGGAACGGATCTTGGCCAGCCGGGACCGGAAGGCTGGCCAGCCGCGATTGACCCCGACCTGGTTGGCCCCGTGCTGGCGGTAGCGCAGCCCGGGCCAAGGGTCGATGTGCCAGAGGTGGCCATGCGCCCGGGCATAGGCATAAAAAAGCCAGTCGTGCAGGCCGATACCCTGCACCGCTTGCCAGCGCTCCCGCACCAGGCTTTGCAGGGCCCGGGCCAGAACGGGGCCGAACACATAGGTGCAGCCCGGGCCGGCCGCCTCGAAAAGATAGTCCCACTCCCGCTGCGGCTGCGCCTTGTCGATGAGCCGCTCGCGGCCATCGGGCCAGAAGGCGAGGACGTTGCTCGAATAGCCGGCCGCCCGCCCGGAGGCAAGAACCGCGCAGGCGCGGGCGAGCTTGTCGGGAAACCAGATGTCGTCCTGATCGGCCAGGGCCAGGCCGTCAAAGCCGGTCAGGTCGATATCGCGCACCAGGCGGAAGAAGTTCGCCGCCGCCCCGCCAAAGGGGCCGGCCGGGGGCAGGATCGCGAGCCTCGGCTCCTGCCGGGCTCTTGCGGCCAGCAACGCTTCGGTGCCGTCGCTGGAAGGGTCGATGCTGACAAAGACCAGCACCTCCACCTCCCGCTGCCCGAGGATGGAATCCATCTGCGCATCGAGCCAGGCCGCGCCGTTGAAAGCGGCCAGGGCGACAGCGATCCTGGGCCTGGCCGCCTGCCGCTCAGACACCGGCACACACCCGTGCGAAAAAGAAAAGAAGCGTGGCGTTTGGCGAAGGAATGGAAAACATCGGCACCAGAGGCAGAAGAAGGGAAGATCGGCTGCCCCTTTTTATACCGCATTGGCGGGAAAATGCACAAAATTCTTTGCAGCCGCATTTTTTTCTGTGGGCGGAGCCGAAGAATGGGTAAATAGAAAAAGCGAAACACTGGCCGCGCCGTTTTCATATTCCCCGGAGGAGCCTGGCCGAATGGAAGCCGATGCAGAACTGAAACAGTATCACGACTACCTGCTGACCCGCAGCAGGCTGGGACACCTCTACCGGGTGCATCTCCTCTACCCGCGGATCGCCCGGGAGCTCTCCGGCCGGGCAGTGGACATCGGCTGCGGCCTCGGCGACTTCTGCGCCTTTCGGCAGGAGACCACCGGACTCGACATCAACCCCTACAACATCGAGTACTGCAAGGCGCGGGGCGTGGGAGCGGCGCACCTCATCAGCGGCGGCCTCTTCCCCTGCCGGGACCGGGAGTTCGACAGCGCCCTGCTCGACAATGTCCTGGAGCACCTCATCGACCCCTCGCGGCTGCTGGCCGAGACCAGACGGGTCCTCGGGCCCGGGGGGATCCTGGTCGCCGGAGTGCCCGGAGAAAAAGGCTTTGCCAGCGATCCCGACCACAAGGTCTTCTACGACCTGCCGAAACTGCGGCAGACCCTGGCGGCGGGCGGCTTTGCCTTTCTGCATGCCTTCAGGATGCCCTTGGATCTCGCCTTCCTGAGCCCGCTCCTGCGGCAGCTCTGCCTCTACGGCGTCTTCAGGAAGGAGTGAAAGAGGCCCGCCGCCCTCTTTTGCCTTCGTCCCTTTCCCCCCTGGTCGCTTTCCTGCTCAATGGAGCAGGGCGGAGGCGGGCGCGCTCTTCGGCCGTGCTTCCTCCACCCAGGCAGGCCACTCCCCGGTCGGCCAGCCGGCAGCCTCGAACTGCCCATGCAGGATGCTGAGCCATTGCCGCAGCCCTTGCACCGGCAGGGTCAGGCGGGCCTGTTCGCCGGCCGGCCCATTCAGGGTCAGGGCCACGGCCGCGTCGCCAGCGGCGATGTCCACCGACCGCACCAGCCAGCCGGCCTCGCTTGCGCCGGCCCGCACCGGCGGCTGGGGCGTCAGCGACTGCACGGCAGCCTGCTGGGCAAAGCCCTGCAGGATCTCGGCCATCCCGCCCTCACCGCCGCCCTGCTTCTCCAGCCAGAGGCACAGAGGCGGGGCCAGCCGGGAAAGCAGCCGCCGGGTCAGCCACAACACCACGGTCGCGCCCTCTTCCGCCTCGCCGCTCAGCCGGATGCGATCCTCTGCCTCCACATATTCGGTGGTCAGCCGTTGCAGTTCGAGCATTCCCTGTCCTTGCCTCGTGCCTCGTTACCTTGGGGTCAGGTCTTGAAATATCAGTTTTCAGGATCGCCCTGCCGGGCGAGCGCCTTGCTCACCGTGGTGTAGTGCAGCCCCAGGCGATCGGCAATCTCCTTCAGCGTGTAGCCATGCGCGACATGCGCCTGCGCGATGCGGCCGTTGCGTTCGGCCTTGTCGGCATACCCCGCAAGAATCGTTGCCAGCGGCGGCCGGGCGGGGTAGCGCTGCTGACGGGGAATTTCCGGGAATCGTTCTTTTTCGGCGAGCAGCCCGCCCACCGCCTCCACAAATGCCTCGCTGCCAAAAAAAACCTGCCCCCGCAGCCGTTGCCAGGGGCTTTGCGCTTTCCGGCCCTCGGCAACGAAGTTCCGATATGCGGCCCTCGCCCGAGCCTGCGTGCCGGAAAATTGGCCAAGCACCCAGGCCGTCTCCAGAAACCCTGGGGATTGCCTGCCGAAGGCTGTGGCGCGGTAAGAGCTCCAGGGCCATTGCTCCGGCCCTTTCACCAGACCGGCGGCAACGGGATTTCGGACAATATAGCGGCACAATTCCAGCAGATGGGCATCCTTTTCGACCAGTACGGCCTTGTAGCGCCCCTGAAAAAGATGGCCGACCCGCTGGTGCCTGCGGTTGACATACTGGGTGTAGACGCCGTTCAGCATGCGCATGCCCAGGGAGAGGTTGGGGTCGGGGGTTTCCAGGAGAAGATGGTAATGGTTGCCCATGAGGCAATAGGCATGGCACCGCCAGTTGTACCGGCCGACAGTGGCGGCCAGCACGGCCAGAAACTTCTCACGGTCGGCAGCGTCGGCAAAAATCTCCTGCCGGCCATTGCCCCGGGTGGTGATATGATACACAGCCCCTGGAAATTCCAGGCGCAACGGTCGCGCCATTATTGCCCCCTCCGCCGGGAAAACTCATCTTTCAAGACCTGACCCCGTTTGCGAGACCTGACCCCGTTTGTTGCTTTTCTGCGCTTCTCGGCAAATCCTCTCTGCCATTCCAGGAAAGGGCTCACGCGGCATGCAAAATGAAATCCACTTTAACGGCCTGATACGGAAACTCGACCCCCCCCTTTACGGCAGAATGCAGGATCCCGGCGTCCAGCAACGCATGCACATCGGCGTGAACTGCCTTCACATCGCGCCCCACCCGCCTGGCAGCCTCACGAATCGAAACCGGGCCCACGCCACAAAGGGCCTTGATCAATTGCCATCGCTTGGCAGTGAGTACTTTCCACAACAACTCCGGCGTGGCAAAGGCAACATGATCTTCCTGTTCGACGATGCAGTTGGACATCGCGTTCATGGTATCGACAAGCGTCTCTTCCAGGGATTTGACTTCAAGTACGACCGTTTTCATGGTTCCACCTCATGATTTCCCTATTAAAATCGGCAAGCAGCTGCTCCGGAGAAGAAAAAAAATAGGGCGACTCTTCCTGCCCAAGATGGCGATGATCACCTTTTCCGCGTTCATTATCGTAACGCAGCACACAGTTGCCAGCCACGATATATGCCAGCCGGTATTTGTAGTTGTGGTCCGAAGGAGGCAGCGGCTGCGGCAGCCGCCAGACCCTTATTTCAACAAAGGCGTCAACCGCGAGCACGACACGACGCCTCACCAAGGCAATGGCTTTCATGGTTTAATTATAGCAACGCCGATTGGCGTTGTCAAACACTCCAACACATTTCCGTGGCGTACTGAGCGCACCGAGGCGCTGGGGGTCAGGTCTTGAAAAATCAGTTTTATGCGCAAAGAGTTCGGCCTAAAAATATCCTTTTCACCTGTCAGGAGAAATCCTCCCGGTCTCCTTGATGAGGAACAAAAAACTGATATTTCAAGACCTGACCCCGCTTGCGGGACACAAAAACAAGGATATCTAGCGGGAACTATCACGGAGAATCCGGAAAGTCTCTTCGTAAATGCTCCTGCGAGGACCGAGGGCCAACACCTCGATGACGCCATTGTCGGCAATGCGGTACACAATCCGCATATTCTTGACCCGCAGACTGCGAAGGCCGGCAAGCTCCTCGCGCAGCATCTTACCGCAGTGCGGATCGTCGACCAGCATGGCAAATGCTGCTTTGAACCTTTTTTTGAGTTCCGGGTGCAAACCGCGGACCAAGGCGGCAACCCCATCAGGCATTCGGAGAGAATAGCGTTGCATCGGGTTAGTCGAACAACTCGTCCAGGGTATAGAGCTTAGCCTTTTTCTTCTTGAGCGCGGACAGTCCTTTTTTAATCTCCGCCATCAGCTCGACGTCGCTCTTCACAACAATGGTCTCCCGCCACCCTTCAAATTCATCCGGGCTTACCAGCACCGCGGCTGGATGTCCGTTCCTGGTGATGACCACCTCTTCGTTGGTAACTTGCAGCGCATCAACCAAGGCGCTCAACTTCATCTTCGCTTCGGAAAGGGAAAGGGTTTTCACAGGCGACTCCTATTCAGGTTGTCTATAATTCAGCCTATTATAACCGTGTGCGAGCCAGACCACAAGAGCCTATCGGTCTTGTGAGAATCAGACAAGATCTCTTTCTTGGGCACTAACCGTCTGCAACAGAGGCGAACGACAAAAGGAAAAATCAAGGCGTAAGGGGGCAATCAGAAAGCGAAAAAACGGGGTCAGGTCTTGAAATATCAGTTTCGTGCGCAAAGAGTTCGGCCTAAAAAATATCCTTTTCACCTGTCAGGATGAATCTGCACCAACTTGTTTTGTTCTTCAAATGTTGAGAAAGTTCACAGGAGAGGTATTCAGGATTGCGGCCAGCTTCTTGGCCATTTCCAGAGTGATGACCCGGCGTCCGGTCTCCATGTTGGAGATATGCTGACGGGGAAGATCGCCGAGTTTTTCACCGAGTTGAGCCTGTGTCAACCCGTGCAGGGCACGATAATGCGCCAAGGCCTCGCCGGGAAGCAATTCCAGCCCCCGGTACCAGGCGGTGCCCAGGACATCAACATACTCCTCGTCGCCACTGCGGATCTCCAGTTCGTCGCCGATTTCTGCCTTCAGGGCTTCCAGTAGCCTGGCTGGGATGTCTCCCTCAATGCGCACACTAATACGGGGCGTTTTCGCGACTACCTGCATAATACACCTCAATATCGATCTGTCCCTCTTCAGCCTGCCAGCAGGCAACCCATTTGTGGGCTAAATGGCAATGGTATTTACCAGCGGACAACTTGCTGTAATTCGGCCACGCCGGCAGAACCGGACCAAGCAGAGCCAGGTCATTCACCAGCATTTTCAACTTCGGCCCCTGGCTAGGCGCGATGGAGGCGACGATCTTCACCGGCTGGATTTATGATTTCCTGAAACCCCATGCCGTGGGGCTGAAGGTCGCTCACCCGGAGATGCTTAAGGCCATAACTGCAGCCAAGAAGAAAAATGACCGGGCCGATGCGGAGAAGCTGGCAGACCTTTTGCGGGTCAATCTGTTGCCTGAATGCGTGATGATGCCCGAAGAGCTGCGGGAGTTGAGAAGAATCCTCCGCTACCGGAACATGGTGGTCCGCACCGCGAGTACCATGATGAACCGCCCCGGCTTTTCCGGAGACAGTTTTGTTTGAGTCAGGCCGCCTCGCTTGACTCCTCCAGCCGATAATATTCCATTTCTCTCTCTGCCGGTGGAATATTTCCGATCGGTTCCAGCAACCGGCGATTGTTGAACCAATCCACCCATTCCAGGGTCGCATACTCAACCGCCTCCCGGCCTTTCCAGGGGCCGCGATGATGGATGACTTCAGTTTTGTAAAGGCCGATGATTGTTTCCGCCAATGCGTTATCGTAGGAATCTCCGGTCGTACCGACCGAAGCGTTGATCCCTGCCTCAGCCAGACGCTCTGTGTACCGGATCGAGAGATACTGGCTGCCTCTGTCGCTATGGTGAACCAACCCCAGCCGGTTTTTACGCGCCCAAAGGGCTTGCTCCAATGCGTCCATCACCAGTTCCGTCTTCATGGATGTCGAAACACGCCAGCCGACGATACTGCGAGCATAGACATCAACGACAAAGGCAACGTAGACAAAGCCGGACCAAGTTGCCACGTAGGTGAAATCCGCCACCCAGAGTTGATTGGGCCGACTGGCCTTGAATATCCGCTTCACCAGATCGGGCGCACGCTCCTGCGTTGAATCGCTGATCGTCGTGATCTGTTTCTTGCCACGGACGACACCCCGTAGTCCTATCTCTCGCATCAAGCGCTCGACCGTGCAGCGGGCGACATTGATGCCTTCTCTGTTCAACTGTAGCCAGACCTTGCGGGCGCCATAAACCCGATAGTTCTCTTCCCAGACCCTCTGCATATGTGGCTTGAGGGCTTGGTCACGATGATGGCGTGCTGGAATCTTTGTGGCGTCAACTTCACGCGCCCTATGCTGGTAATACGTCGATGGGGCGATCGGCAACTGGGCGCAGATCGGCTCGACCCCATACTGGTCCCGATGCTCATTGATAAACGCCACCATCACTTCGGTTTGCGGTCGAGCTCCGCCTGGGCGAAAAAAGCTGCGGCTTTGCGCAGGATCTCGTTGGCTCGCTTGAGCTCCCGATTCTCGCGTTCCAGCTGCTTCAGCCGTTCTTGGTCAGTCTGTGACCCAGAACTCGCATTTTGCGATCCTTCGGTTCGCTTGCTCCAGGCTCGTAAAGTCTCTGGCGTGCAACCGATCTTGTCGGCAATGGAACAAATGGCAGCCCAGCGCGAGGGATATTCTCCCTGTTGCTCAACGACTAATCGGACCGCCCGCTCTCTGACCTCTGGACTGTATCTCTTCTGCGTATTCATGACCCCATCCTCTCAAAGTTTGGAGTCTCCGACAATCCCGGGGCGGTTCATGAAGAACAAGATGTCCGGGTTGCTGATGGAAGTCGGAGCCACTTACGACAAACGCCGTCTGCATGGCAAGCGTTACTTCAAAAACCTCCTGGAACGAGTAGAGGGTGTGCCGGAGTCGGTCAAGGAGTTGCTCTTATTAAGTCGCGGCGGCCTTGATCTTTATGAGGGCGTACAGAAAAAACTGGTCAAGACCCTGCGCGAGAATGCCTTGATCCGGGAGCGGGTTGAACGGTTGATGAGCATTGCCGGAGTCGGCGAGGTTTTAGCCTTGACCTGGGTTCTGGAGATCGGGGAGGTGGAACGGTTCAGCAACATCAGGCAGGCGGTCAGTTATTGCGGTTTATGCAGCGCCCAGCGGGAATCAGCAGGCAAGGAGCAACGCGGACCGCTCTCGAAAAAGCGCAACAAGCACTTGCAGACCATGTTGATCGAGGCGGCGAATCTGGCCCCGCGCTGGAATCAGCATCTGGCAGCGGTGCATGAAAAAGAGATGCTGCGAGGCAACAAAAACCAGGCAACCATCGCGGTGGCTCGCAAGCTGGTGGAATACCTGCTTGCCGTAGATCGGCGCGGCACCCCGTTTACCGCCGAAGCGCCAAGATTGGTCGCGTAGCACGGCAGAAAACAACATAACCCTTTTGCTCCAACGATCTTCCCGCCGGGCCTTGCATTCTTTGGGGACTACGTGAGCGCTTATCGCTGCACGCCATTATTATGTTTCGAGGCCGGCGGGTTGGCCCAAACTCAATCTTCCGTGAAGGGGAAATCCCCCCAGAGACGGCAAATGGATGTCTGGTCGCCGGATCGGTCGGCGGACCACAAAAAAGATTTAAAAAGATTGGCTGGGGAAGAAAGGCAACAAACAAGGCCGCCGGATGATATCCGGGAGGTGACGGGAAACCTCCGTTTTCCCCTTGACTTTACTTATCATGGATGTCCCCAGAAATCACCAGAAAGTGGGGTCTTTTATGGCGATTGGAAATCTAGCCTTCCCTCGACGCTCTCACCGCGTCAAGAATATCCGCGGTCGTGGCTTTCGTCGTGATTCCGGGAATGTCAAAGGGTGATTGCGTGGTCTTCTTGAACACCAGGGAAAACGTTTCCCCCCCTCTGCGCTTGATCAGCACTTCTTCCTTTTTCGCGGTATCAAGCACCTCGGAGAGGCGCTTGCGGGCCTCGGAATACTGGTATGCCTTCATGCTTATTCCTCCAGGAGAACGATGCCAAGTTGGGCGGCAAGATCCTTCATTGCCGCATCAAGTGTGAAGAGCGGACAACGCATGGCGAGTGCGCATTGTAGAAAATAGGCGTCATAGGCGTATATCCTGTGCTGGCTGGCGATTGTCAAGGCCTTCCTGATCTCGATACCGCGCAGCTCAACAGGCACCTTTTGTATCTCATCGTAAGCCGACAGTCCTTCCCGTTCGGTCAGACGCCCTCTTTTGACCATGGCCGACAGGGCATTGCCAATCTCGAAAGGCAAAACTTCCGGGGCAACAAGCTCATGCCCAACCGTCAGGGAGATGATCATCCCTTTTTCCGGCTCGTTCAGGGCGGTTGCCAAAAAGATGTTGGTGTCGGCGACAATTTTCATAAGTACATTTGTACAAGTCAAGAAAAGCTCTGTCAAGCAAAAGGGGCGAAAAAAGACCGCCTCAGGCTGCCTGCGCGAACATCCGGCGCGCCGTCCGCATCCCGCGCAGGCAGCGGGCCTGCCGGAACCGGGCCAGCTCGATCATGCTCGCCGGGGTTCCCACCGCCGTGCCGAACTCCTGCAGGAAGCGGTCCCCATGCTCGATGAAGCCTTCAAGGTCGATCCCGAGCCGCGAGAGTATCCGCGGCGTCTCGGCGGGGATGAAGCCGCGCTTGTCGGGATGCACGGCCCGGCCCAGCGTATCCACCAGCTCCAGGTAATCGGGCCAGGCAAAAGGCACCGCCGCGCCCCATTCGCCGGTCGCGTCAAAGGGCAGCAGGGGCGCCGGGGGCAGATCGGGCAGAAAGTCCCGCGCCCCGCCCTCCCCTGCCCCTGCCGTCTTGCCTCGCGCCGGCGGTGCGACCGGCACAGCAGAGCCGGCTTGCCGATCGCCCTTGCCCGGACGGGATTCCAGACAGCCCAGTTCGGAAAGCCGCGCCCGCACCGAGGTATGCCC
>DDXK01000023.1 GCA_002347185.1 Desulfobulbaceae bacterium UBA2262
GATGATCATCGGCCGCGACCATGCCGGCGTTGGCGACTTTTACGGAATGTTTGAAGCTCAGACCATTTTCGACAAGATCCCCAAACCGGCGGGCGGGAAAGCCCTGCTCTGCACGCCGCTCAAGATCGACTGGACCTTCTACTGCCACAAGTGCGACGGCATGGCTTCCCTGCGTACCTGCCCGCACTCCAAGGAAGATCGCGTTATCCTTTCCGGCACCAAGCTGCGCAAGGCTCTCTCCGAGGGTGCCGAGATCGTGCCCCACTTCGGTCGCGACGAGGTTCTCGTGATCCTGAAGGAGTACTACCAGAATCTGACCGAGAAGGTAGAGGTCAAGATGCAGGGTGCCGCTTCCGGCGCCAAGATGTAAGCAGACCCCGCGCGATAGCGTAATAGAAAAGGGGAGGCGCCGAATGGCGTCTCCCCTTTTTTTGCGTTTTGCACCGGGTTCACCCGCAGCGACGGAGCCCTCAGGCAAAACCAGGGCCCGTGGTCCGTCGTCGCTTGCGCCGAGGGGTTACAGCACGGAAACGCTGTCGCCCTTCTTGGCAAAGGTGATTTTCGCCTCCCGCGCCAGCCAGCCCAGGGCCGCGTTGATGAGCGCCTCGCTGTTCTTGCGCTTCTCTATCGCCTTGACGAGCTTCTCCACCGGGGTGGCGCCGTTTTCGCTGAGGTACTGATAGATGTCGCCGGCCAGGAAGCCGATGCTCCCTTCCACGCTCATTCCCGGCGTCGGCGCATAGGGGCCGTTCCCGCTCTGGCCGCTTCCCATCTTTTTCCCCAGGCCGCCGACCTCTTTTTTGACCTTGCCCACCGCCTCCTCCACCGTCTCCTCGACCTTGTGCGTCGCCTCCTTCACCAGCTTCTGCGCGGTTTTTTTCAGCTTGGTCCCGGTCTGCTCGACCTTGTGGCTGGAGCGGGCCAGGGCCTTGCCCACCTTCTTTGAGGTTTCGCTGAGGGCAGATGCCTTCTTCTTGATCGCCATGTGCTTTCCTCCCTGTCATTTATGGCCTTTGGGCCTCTACGGATAATTTTAGTCTAGCCATCGAGGCGACCTTGTCAAGAAGGTTGCAATCTCGGTCAATTGTTTATAGGGTTGTGCGGTTTGGTTTTTCATTTTCCATGCGAGGATTGCGCAGCCATGAAGAAGATATCCGTGGGGCTCGGCGAGCGGGCCTATGACATTCTGATCGAAAACGGGCTGTTGTCGGCAGTCGGCGCCGATCTCAGGGAACGGGCCATTGCCAAGCGCTACGTGGTGGTGGCCGATTCCCATGTGGCCGAAATTCTTGCCCCGCGGCTCCTGGCCTCCCTTGCCGAGGCCGGCCTGCGCGCCGATCTCGTCACCTTTCCCCGCGGCGAAGAGAGCAAGCATCTGGCCACGGTGGCCGGGCTGGCCAGCCACCTCGCCCGCCTTGGGGTGGACCGCAAGGATGGTCTCATCGCCCTGGGCGGCGGGGTGACCGGCGACATCACCGGCTTTCTCGCCGCCATCTACATGCGCGGCATCCCCTTTGTCCAGATCCCCACCTCTCTGCTCGCCCAGGTGGACAGCTCGGTGGGCGGCAAGACCGGGGTCGACATCCCGGAAGGCAAGAACCTGGTGGGCGCCTTCTACCAGCCGCGCCGCGTCTATATCGACAGCAGCGTGCTGCTCACGCTTCCCCGGGAAGAGCTGCTGAACGGGCTGGCCGAGGTGATCAAGTACAGCGTTATCTATGATGCCGAATTCTTCGCTTTTCTGGCTGAAAAACGTGCCGCCATCCTTGCCATGGATTTGCCGGTGCTGGAAGAGGTCATCGCCCGCTGCTGCGCCATCAAGGCGGAGGTGGTGGCTGCCGACGAGCGGGAAGCGGATCTGCGCCGCATCCTGAATTTCGGCCATACCCTGGGCCATGCCGTGGAGGCGGCTTCCAATTATGCCCTGCCCCATGGTCTGGCCGTGGGCATGGGCATGGTCGCCGCCTGCGAGCTGGCCGTGGGCAAGGGGGTTTTTGCCCAAGACAAGGCCGAGGCGGTGCGCAGGTTGATCGCTGACTATGGCCTGCCGGTCAAGATCCCGGCCGAGTTTGCCCCGGCCCATGTCAAGTCGTTCCTCAAGACCGACAAGAAAACCGTGGGGGGCCGGCCCTTCTTCGTCCTGCCCACGGCAATCGGCAAGGTCATCATCACCGACGAGGTGGATGAGGAACTGATCGACAGGGTGTTGGGCGGGGTGAAGGAATAGTTCTCGAAGTTTTTTTCAATACGACCAGGGATTATTTCTTAACAGCCAGAGGAGTCCTTGAAGCCTCTCTTTTCATTTTTTGAGTGCCCCTGACTTTTCAATCCATGGGGCATCGTTTGAGAAAGGCAATATTCGCCTGGCAAATAAATCACTTAAAGAAGTGAGCCCATTTCTCGATATGTCTTTTGTCACCTTTCGGCAATCTCATCTCATCTACAACAGGCTCCGATAATCGCAGTGCAGGGCCTCGGCAAGCTTTCTGGCGTTTTCCTTGCCGATGGGCCGCTTGCCGTGCTCCATTTCGCTGATGTGCCGGCGGTTGATTCCGGTTAATTCGGCAAGCTGCTGCTGGGTGAGGTTCTCGCGATGGCGGTACCCGGCAAGGGTAATTTCCTGCTCCGATTTACCGGGGAAATGCTTTGCAAAAAAGGCTTCGTAAGAAATGGGTCCCTCTTCCTGCCCGGCTTCGATGGCCGCGACAAAATCCTTTACCCTGGCGGCATTGGCAGGACTCAACCGCAACCGCAATGTCACCATGGATTCAGTAGGGTGCTTTTTCGTGTGTGCCTGCATAGAGTACCTCCACGTTGATCGTTGCCTTCTCCTCACGCCAGACGGCGACATAGGTTGGTTGCCCTTTTTTGAGATGGCAGTGGTGCCTGTTGCCGGACAGCTTGCTGTAGTTCGGCCAGTCTCCGCGTACAGGGCCATCCCTGCGGATTGCCTGCATGAGGGCCAACAGTTGTTTCCGAACTCGCTCCGGCAGCTTGGGGAATTGCTTGTCGACTGAGCGACTGACCGTTACGCTCCACATGAAGATATTGTACTTTTTTTTGGTACAATGGCAAGGCTGATTTTTTACAAAAGTTCACAGGGAAAAAAGCCGCTTAAGCCTGTGCAGGTGAAGGAAAAATAGGATCACTCATCGACCGGTGTGACCGCAACGGCAGGAAAGATTTCAAGTATTCGGGAATTTTGTGGGCGAGTGCACGCTTTTTTGCCATGATTTTTATACTCTGCTCGTAAATATCATGGGTGTCAATCAGGCGCGGAGCGATCCTCGTCACACCGCGCAGCGGAAGCCGATGGTGTTGGCCCAGTATCTGCCGCTTTCGATCTGGCGGTGGGCGGCGGTGACGATGCTGTCGCTGAGCCAGGAACCTCCTTTCAGGATATAGATCAAATCCCTTGGCTTGCCGGGAATTTTGGGGGTCAGAGGGTGGTATGGGCTTGCGGTCCACTCGGCGACATTGCCGAGGAGATCGCAGATGCCGAAGGGGCTCATGGCCTTTCTGCCGAAATGGTCCACGGCCGTGGTTGCGCCGATGCCGGAGGCGGCGAAGTTGCCCAGCTTGCCCAGCCACTCGCGCCCCCAGGGGAAAAGCTGCCCGCCTGAGCCTCGGGCCGCCGCTTCCCATTCCTCCTCGCTGGGGAGGCGCTTGCCTGCCCAGGCGGCAAAGGCCATGGCGTCGTGGTGGCTTACCTGGACCACCGGGTGGTTGTGTTTCCCTTCCAGGCTGCTGCCCGGGCCGTCCGGGTGGCGCCAGTTTGCCCCGCTCAGGTGGCGGGCAAGGCTGCCGTTGGTCAGGGTGAGTACCTCCCGGCCGGTGTCCGGGTCGACACGCCTGGTGCAACGCCCTTCAAAGACGATCCCGTAGCCGGCCTCCTCTGCATCGGTCTGGTAGCCGGTCTCCCGGACAAAGAGATCGAAGAGGTCGTTGGTCACCGGCGTCTGTCCGAGATAGAACTCGGCCAGGGTGATCTTTTTTTCCGGTTGTTCATGCCCCCTTGGCGTCGGGCTGCCCACCGAATAGCTGCCGGCGGGAATCTTGATGAATTTGGGCATGAAGCGGTCGAGGATCTGGGCGACGAACTCCTCCTGGGTTTCGCGCAGCAGCTCCCGCTCCCCGTTCAGCGCCTCGCTGGCCTCGATGTACTTGGAGAGCACCTCCAGGGGCCTTGTGGCCGGGGCGCTCCCTTCTCCGGGTCCTTGGCCGTCGGCGGGCTCTCCCTCCACCAGTTCCAGCTCCTCGCCCTCGGCAAGCNNGGCGAGCTCGATCTCCTCGGCTTCGGTCTCCGGGCCGCCGCTGCCCTCCCCGAGCTCCGCTCCGGCTGGTTCCTCTTCGAGCAGCTCCAGCTCCTGGCCCTCGGCGAGCTCGATCTCCTCGGCTTCGGCCTCCGGGCCG
>DDXK01000062.1:0-7766 GCA_002347185.1 Desulfobulbaceae bacterium UBA2262
TAGCCGGTGCCGAAATCGTCGAGGGCCAGCCCCAGCCCCAGCGCCTTCAGTTCCAGGAGCAGGGCCAGGGCGGTCTGCTCGTTGGCCATGACCGCGCTTTCGGTGATCTCGAGGGCGAGGCTGGCAAAGGGCAGGCCGGTCTCCTCGACGATCTGCCGCACCCGCGCCACCAGGCCTTCCTGCATGAACTGGCGCGGGGAGAGATTCACGGCCACGGTCAGATCCTTTCTCTCCCCCAGCCAGCCCCTGGTGTCCAGGCAGGCCTGGCGGAGGACATATTCGCCGATGGGGACGATCAGGCCGGTTTCCTCGGCCAGGGGGATGAAGTCGAGGGGGCTCACCAGGCGCCCATCCCTGGTTTTCCAGCGGATCAGGGCCTCCATGCCGGTGATTTGCCGGGTGGCCGGCGCGACCTTGGGCTGGTAATAGACGAGGAACTCGTCGCGCTCCAAAGCCTTGCGCAGGTTGTTCTCCAGGGAGAGGCGGTGGACGACCGCGGCGTTCATGGCCTTGGTGAAGAGCTGGTACTTGTTCTTGCCCTCCTCCTTGGCGCGGTACATGGCGAGTTCCGCGTTTTTCAGCAGGGTTTCCGAGTCATTGCCGTCGGTGGGCGAGTAGGTGATGCCGATGCTCACCGTGACAAAGGACTCATAGATGGTCAGGTTGAAGGGGGCGGCAAAAGAGGCGATGATCGCCTCCGCCAGCAGCACCGCCTCCTTTTCGTTTGCGCACTCCTCAAGGAGGACGGCGAAATCGTCGCCGCCCAGCCTCGCCACGGTGTTGTCGGCGGGAACGCACTCCCGCAGGCGCCTGGCGACCTGCTGCAGCAGGAGATCACCCACGCTGTGGCCGAGGCTGTCGTTGATGTGCTTGAAGTTGTCCAGGTCGAGGACCAGGGCGGCCACATGCCTGCCGGAACGCTGGGCATGGCCGATGGCCACGGTGAGGCGGTCCAGCATGAGCTGCCGGTTGGGCAGGGAGGTGAGGGCGTCGTGGTAGGCGTGGAAATGGAGCTGTTCCTCGTAGCTGCGCAGCTGGCTCATGTCGTGGAAGACCGCGACATGGTGGGTGGGCTGGCCGTAGTCGTCGGTGATGGCGGTGATGGTGAGCCACTCCGGATAGACCTCCCCGTTTTTCCGGCGGTTCCAGATTTCCCCTTCCCAACGGCCGGAGGCAAGGAGGGTGGCCCACATCTTCTGATAAAAGGAGGCGTCATGGCGGTCCGATTTGAGGATGCTCGGCCGCTGGCCGATGGCCTCCTCGGGGCTGTAGCCGGTGATGACCGTGAAGGCGCGGTTCACCGACTGGATGACGCCGCTGGCATCGGTGATGGTGATCCCCTCGATGCTGCTCTCGAAGACCCTGGCGGCCAGGGCGAGCTGCTCCTCGCTCTTCTTGAGCAGGGTGATGTCCTGGACCGTGCCGAACATGCGCACCGGCGTGCCATTCTCGGCGAATTCCACCTCGCCTTCCGCATGCAATTCGCGGAAGGTGCCATCCAGGAGGATGCGGTGATTTATGCTGTAAGGCGCTCGGGTTTCCAGGGTGTGTTGAACGGCGTCCTGCACCTTCCGGCGATCGTCGGGATGGACATGGCTTAAAAAATTTTCATAGCTGGGCGCTGTTTCCTCGGGAGAGAGCCCGAAAATTCGATAGACCTCGGCGGACCAGAGCAGGGTGTTTTCCGGGATATGCCAATCCCAGTAACCGAGTTGGGCTATCTGCTGGGCCTTATTCAGGTTGGCCTCGCTGGTTCCCAGCCGTTCCGCCGCCTGCTGGCGTTCGATGAGCAGGGCCAGGGCCTGGGCCACCGTTTCCAGAAACTGCTGCTCCGGCTCGCTGCAGGCGTGGCCGGCCTCGGCGTAGAGCATCAGCACCCCGAGGGTCTGCTCTTCCTTGGTGATGGGGATGATGTAATGGCTCTGGTCGTCCATGCCCTGATAGCGGGAGAGGTGCTCTTCCGGCAGATGGGGGGCGAAGATGAAGCGCCGTTCCTGGGCGGCCCTGCCACAGAGGCATTCGCCGAAGCTGATGGTCCCGCATTCCCTGAGCAGGGAGGGATCCATGTTCTTGTGCACCGAGAGGGAGAGTGTTTCGGGGCGGGCCCGGTCGAGGAGGAAGATCCCGCCCTTTGCGGTCAGCGGCAGCCAGGGGATTTCGACGATGAGGTCGAGGGCCTCGCGGAGCTGCTCCAGGAGGGAGGAATCCTTGAAGCTGATCTGCAGGAGGTTCTGCACGATCTCCTGCTGGCGGCGCAGTCTGATGAGGATGTCCTGGGTCACCTTGTAGGAGGTGATGTCCCTGCCCAGCACCACCAGGCCCTTCCGGGAGCCGTCCGGGTTGAAAAGCGGGATCTTGTAGAGATCGAGGGCCCGGTAGCCGCCGGTGGGCAGGGAAATGAGCTCCTCGGTCTGCAGGGTCTTTCCCTGCTGCCAGGCGCGGTTGTCGCTCTCTTCGCAGGCGAGGAAGGCCGCGCGGTAAAAGGGGCTGAAGGCGGCGAGTTCGGCGTCGGTTCTGCCCCGGTATTCCACGCCGGTGAGCTGGAAAAGCTCCAGGTCGGCCCGGTTCGCTTCCAGCCAGCGGCCCTCGCCATCCTTGAAGCAGACGATGTCGGGCATGGCGTCGAGCAGGGTGCGCAGCCGCTCCTCGCTGCCGGGCGGGCCGGGTTCCTGGCCGGGGCTCTGGAGTTCGGCGGCAAACAGGGGCGGGTCCGCCAGGGGCAGGCGGGTCAGGCGCAGGGTGAGGTCCAGCTCCTTTCCCGGGCCGGGCAGGGGGCAGTGCGCGCTCTCCTCCAGGCCTTGGAGCAAAGAGCCGAGCAGCTGGTCGTGCCCATGCGTTTCTTCCCCTCCCGGCGTATCGGCGAAAAGGGCGAGCAGGTTCTGGCCAACCCCGCAGACCGGGTGGCCCAGGCCGTTGAGCGTCTTGGTCCAGGCGTCGTTCAGGGCCTGGATTGTCCCGCTGCTGTCGACGATGGCGACCGGGAAGGTGAGGCGGGCGAAAATATCGGCGAACGCAACGGCACTGAGCATGAAATCACACGGTGTTTCAGTAAAAATATTTCCCGCTTGCCTATTCTCTGACATAATAGCTGAGAATGGCACCGCCTGCAAAGGGAGAGTCCCGTGCCGGCGGAGCGGGTTGGCGGAAGCGAGCCGCGCCGCAGAAAGGCGTTGCGGAACAGGGCTCAGGAATAGTAATAATTCGCAGAAGAACTTTCAAGAACAAACTCTTCCTACCCAGGAGGCCCCATGCGCAGGAAAATGCCCTTTCTCTACACGGCCGACGAACTTTTTCAGTGGATCGGCGGCAGGCCCGACTTCCTCCTCCTCGATGTCCGCAACGAAAAGGATTTCGCCAACTGGAGCGTGGAAGGGCCGGAATTCTTCCCCTACATCAACATCCCCTACTTCAACTTCATGGAGGATGTGCAGGGCAGCATCGACCGTATCCCCCCGGGGCAGAAGGTGCGCATCGTCTGCGCCAAGGAGGGCTCGGCCAAGTATGTGGCCGACCTGCTCGTGCAGAACGGATTTCCCGACGTGGGCTACCTCAGGGAGGGGATCGTCAGCTGGGGCAACGCCCTGGTCCCGCGTAAGGTGAGCGGCGACGACGAGGCCTATGCCCTCTACCAGTTCATCCGGCCCGGCAAGGCCTCGTGCAGCTACCTGCTCGTCAGCGGCAAGGAGGCTTTCGTCTTCGATCCCTCCCGCAACCTGGAGGTATACCGGCGGGTGGCCAGGGAGCATGGGGCGCGGATCGTGAAAAGCTTTGAGACGCACCGCCAGGCCGACTATATTTCCGGCAGCCCCGAGCTTGCCCGGGAAAAGGGCTGCGTCGTCATGGTCAACAGCCTCGATTTCGAGGGGGCCGCCTTTCCCTGCGAGCCCATTGTCCATGGCCAGGTCTACGGCCTGGGGAAAAAGGGGCCGAAGGTCACGGCCCTGCATACCCCCGGCCACACCATGGGCAGCACCTGCTACTGCATCGACGACAGGTATCTGCTGAGCGGCGACACCATCTTCGTCAACACCGCGGGCCGCCCCGATCTCGGCGGCAAATGGCAGGAATGGGCCCGGGAGCTCTATCTGACCCTGATGCTGCGCCTGCGGGAGCTGAGCGACGGGATCCTGATCCTGCCGGGCCATTACACCAGCTGGGAGGAGGCCAACGGCGAGGGGATCTTCGCGGCCCGGCTCGGTGACCTGCGCCGGGAGATGCTCGCCTTCCGGCTGCCCAACGAGCGGAAGTTTGCCGAATTCATCCAGGAGAACATGCGGCCTCAGCCCGGGGTCTACGCGGAGATCCGCCGGGTGAACGGCGGCTGGCTCAAGGTCAGCCCCGAGGAGGCGGACATCATGGATCTGGGCAAGAACGAATGCGGGGCCAGCAATTACGGCAAGGTGGGGGTGAGCGCCGAGGTGCAGCGCTGCGCGGTCTGAGGCCAGGGGCCGGGTGCGTCCGGCCGGAGGAAAAAGAAAAATGAACAGGGGCGCAGTCTTCCGCCGGGCAGTTGGGTCCGGCGGGGATCACGAGGCGTGCCCGCTAGCGTCGGCTGGAGAAGAGAATGGATCTGAAGCAATGGTCTTTGCGTGGTAAAATTGTTCTGGTCGGGGTCTTTCTTCCCACCGTCCTCATCGTGCTCCTTTTCCGGCTTTATGCCGACGAATCGCGCGAGAAAACCATCCAGGCCTTCACCGACAAGGCCCGGGCCATCTGCCTGACCGCGGAATCCACCCGCCAGGAGATGGAGGCCAAGTGGGAGCTGGGGCTCTTTTCCGCGGAAAAGCTCCGGGAGCTGGCGGAGCAGGGCCAGCGGGAGAAGGTGATCGCCGCGGTGCCGGTGGTTTCCGCCTGGAACGCGGCCATGCGCAAGGCGGCCGAGGGCGGGTACACCTTCAAGGTCCCCAAGTTCCACCCCCGGAATCCGAAGAACGAGCCCGACCCCCTGGAGGCGCGGGCTCTCAAGACCATGGGCGAGCAGAACCTGGACGAGTACTACGAGATCGATCCGGCCAGCAACGCGGTCCGTTATTTCCGGGCCGTGCGCCTCAGCGAAACCTGCATGCTCTGCCACGGCGATCCGCAGACCTCCCAGGCCCTCTGGGGCAACACGCAGGGTCTTGATCCCACCGGCGGCACCATGGAAAACTGGAAGGTGGGCGAGATCCACGGCGCCTTCGAGGTGATCCAGTCCCTGGCCGAGGCGGACCGGCAGCTGAGCGCCTCCCTCTGGAAGGGCGGGCAGCTCGTGGTGGTCGGCCTCCTCGTCATGGCGGTGCTCTTCGCCACCCTGGTGATCGGCATCGTCGCCAACTCGGTGATCAAGCCGATCAGCAGGGTCATCTCCGACCTGACCCGGGGGGCCGACAACCTTCTCGATGCCGCCAACCAGGTTTCCGCGGCGAGCAACGAACTGGCCGACGGCGCCACCCGCCAGGCCGCCAGCCTGGAAGAGACTTCATCCGCTCTGGAAGAGGTTTCGTCCATGAGCAAACAGAACGCCGAAAATGTCAACCAGACCAGCAAGATGGCCGAGGATGCCCGCAATTCCGCCGAGGTCGCCCAGAACAGCATGGTGAAGATGAGCGACGCCATCGGCGGCATCAAGCGCTCCTCCGACCAGACCGCCATCATCATGAAGACCATCGATGAGATCGCCTTCCAGACCAACCTGCTGGCCCTGAACGCGGCGGTGGAAGCGGCGCGGGCCGGAGAGGCGGGCGCCGGTTTCGCCGTGGTCGCCGAGGAGGTGCGCTCCCTGGCCCTGCGCAGCGCCGAGGCGGCCAAGCAGACCGCCCAGCTCATCGAGGAATCCCAGAAAAACGCGGACAACGGCGTGGCCGCGGCCGAGGAGGTCCGGGAGATTCTCGGCGCCATTGTCGAGGGGGTCAAGAAGGTGAGCAATCTTGCCCGCGAGATCACGGTGGCCAGCGACGAGCAGGCCGTGGGCGTCAACCAGATCAACCTGGCGGTCTCCGAGGTGGACAAGGTCACCCAGGGCAACGCCGCCATTTCCGAAGAGGCGGCCTCGGCCAGCGAAGAGCTTTCCGGCCAGGCCAAGGAGCTCAACGCCCTGGTGCACTCCCTGGCGGAAATAGTCGGGGCCAAGGCTGCTCCCGCGTCCGGCGGGAGCGGTGGTGCGCCGAGGCGGGAGGAGCAATGGGAGCGGAGGGCCGTTCCGGCCCTGCCGGCTGCCAAGGCCAAGCCGACAGCTGCGGCCGGCAGGGGGGCGAAGAAGCTGAGCGCGCCGCCGGTGAAGCCGAAAGCGGCCAGGGCGGAGGAGGTCATCCCCTTCGATGACGAGGAATTCAAGGATTTTTGACGGATTTCCGGCAGGTATGCGCAGAAGGGGCAGGCTGCGGGGTCTGCCCCTTCTACGTTTCGCCGGGCACAGAGAGGGGGAAAAGGGATGCCGGACGCGCTGTGGCGTGAACTGACCAGCACCGGCCGCCTGGGGCAGCGGCGGGTCCATTTTCTGGAGCGGACCGACTCGACCAATACCCTGGCCCTGGAACTGCTTTGCCAGCAGGATCTCCCCTCCGGCACCCTGGTGCTGGCCGAGAGCCAGGAGGCCGGACGTGGCCGCCGGGGCCGGGCCTGGGCATCGCCGTCCGGCACCGGGCTCTATTGCTCCTGCATCCTGCGGCCGAGGCTGCCGCCCGCCGAATTTCCACGGCTGACCCTGGCCGCCGGGCTCGCTGTCTGCCTGGCCGTGGAAAAGGAGACCGGCGTCGCCCTGGGGTTGAAATGGCCCAACGATCTCTATCTCCACGGCAAAAAATGCGGCGGCATCCTCACGGAAACCGAGGCCTTTGCCGGCCAGGAGCGGCCGGCGGCGGTCATCGGCATCGGCCTCAACGTCAATACCCTGGCCAGCGCCTTTCCTGCGGAGCTCGCCGGCAAGGCGACCTCCCTGCTTGCCGAAACCGGCAGGACCTTTGCCCGGGGCCCGCTCCTGGCCGCCATTGTCACCGGGCTTGATGTGGTTTTGAGCAGGCTTGAGCAGGGCGGCTTTGCGCAGATTCTCGAACTCTGGCGGCAGCGCGACATCCACGCCGGCAAAACGGTCTCCTGGCTGAGCAGCAGGGGGGCCATCGTCCGCGGCCTCTCCCTGGGGCCGGATGCGGAGGGCATCCTCCGGATCCGCGACGCGGAGGGAGAGATCCACACCGTCATCTCCGGGGATGTGAGCCTGGCAGGCCGATGAAACAAGAACCAGAGACATTTTTTGCTGCCAGAGAGAGTCCCTCCCCCTATAAGGACTCTTCGTTTTAATAACAACTGCAAGAAAGGGGGGAGGGCATCAACTGACAGGTTGAGTAAAACGGCAGGAAAAAACTATAATCGACAACAACGGGAGCGCACGAGGGGGTACGGGAAACGCCCCCCTTGCTTTCCGACGCCGGCGCGACGCGGATTTCTGGGCTGCCTCGACAGCTTTGCAACCAGCAAACATCTTATGGAGGACGAAAATGAGCGAAACCAGTAAATGTCCGGTAACAGGCAAATCCGGGAGAACCTCTGCCGGCAGGGGCGTCTCGAACCGTGACTGGTGGCCCGGCCAGCTGAACCTGGGCATCCTGCATCAGCACGCGCCGGCCTCCAATCCAATGGGCCCCGGCTTCGACTACAGAGCAGAATTCAAGAAGCTTGACCTGGCCGCCCTGAAGAAGGATCTGGCCGCACTGATGACCGACTCGCAGGAGTGGTGGCCCGCCGACTGGGGCCACTATGGCGGTCTTTTCATCCGCATGGCCTGGCACAGC
>DDXK01000062.1:7792-13564 GCA_002347185.1 Desulfobulbaceae bacterium UBA2262
CCTGATGATCCTGACCGGCAACGTGGCTCTGGAAACCATGGGCTTTGCGACCTTCGGCTTCGGCGGTGGCCGGGTGGACATCTGGCAGCCCGAGGAAGACATCTACTGGGGTTCCGAGGCCCAATGGCTGGGCGACGAGCGCTACAGCGGGGAGCGCAGGCTGGAGAATCCGCTGGCCGCCGTGCAGNNTGATCTACGTGAACCCCGAAGGCCCCAACGGCAACCCCGATCCCGTGGCCTCGGGCCGCGACGTGCGTGAGACCTTCGGCCGCATGGGCATGAACGACGAAGAAACCGTCGCCCTGGTCGCCGGCGGCCATACTTTCGGCAAGGCGCACGGCGCGGGCGACCCGAAACTGGTCGGCCCCGAGCCCGAGGCCGCCCCCTTGGAGGAAATGGGCCTGGGCTGGAAGAACAGCTTCGGCACCGGCAAGGGCGTGCACACCACCACCAGCAGCATCGAAGGCGCCTGGAAACCCAATCCGACCAAATGGGACATGGGCTACTTCGACATGCTGTTCGGCTACGAGTGGGAGCTGGTCAAGAGCCCGGCCGGCGCGCAGCAGTGGCTGGCCAAGGACGTGAAGCCGGAACACCTGATTGTCGATGCCCATGACCTGGCGCAGAAGCACCGGCCGATGATGACCACGGCCGACCTTTCCCTGCGCTACGACCCGATCTACGAGCCCATCGCCCGCCGTTTCCATCAGGATCCGCAGGCCTTTGCCGACGCCTTCGCCCGCGCCTGGTTCAAGCTGACCCACCGCGACATGGGTCCCAAGGTTCGCTACCTCGGCCCGGAGGTGCCGGCCGAGGACCTGCTCTGGCAGGATCCTCTGCCCGCCGTCGCGCATCCCCTCATCGGCGCCGGGGAGATAGCCGAGCTCAAGGCCAGGGTGCTGGCCTCCGGCCTGTCGGTGCCGGAGCTGGTTTCCACCGCCTGGGCCTCGGCCTCCACCTTCCGCGGCTCTGACAAGCGCGGCGGCGCCAATGGCGCGCGCATCCGCCTGGCCCCGCAAAGGGAGTGGGAAGTGAACGAGCCGGCGCAGCTGGCCAGGGTGTTGGGCGTGCTGGAAACCATCCAGCAGGATTTCAACAAGGCCCAGGCCGGCGGCAAGAAGGTCTCCCTGGCGGATCTCATCGTGCTGGCCGGCTGCGCGGCGGTTGAGGCGGCGGCCAGGGCGGCCGGGCAGGTGGTGGAGGTGCCTTTCGCCCCAGGCCGCACCGACGCCTCGCAGGAGCAGACCGATGTGAAATCGTTTGCCGCCCTGCGGCCCGAGGCGGACGGTTTCCGCAATTACCAGAGGCAGGCTTTCACCGTCTCAGCCGAGGAGATGCTGGTGGACAGGGCGCACCTCCTCACCCTGAGCGCGCCGGAGATGACGGTGCTCGTCGGCGGCCTGCGGGTGCTGGGCGCCAATTTCGGCCAGTCGCGGCATGGCGTCTTCACGAAACGGCCCGGAACCCTGAGCAACGACTTCTTCGTCAACCTCCTCGACCTGGACACCGTCTGGCAGCCCACCTCCGGGGCCGGAGAGACCTTTGCCGGGAGCGACCGCAAGACCGGGGCGCCCAAATGGACCGCGACCAGGGTTGACCTTGTCTTCGGCTCCAACTCGCAGTTGCGCGCCCTGGCCGAGGTCTATGCCCAGGACGATGCCAAGGAAAAATTCGTGCGTGATTTTGTCGCGGCCTGGAACAAGGTCATGAATCTTGACCGCTTCGACCTGGCCTGAGCAGAGCGGAAAGACCTCAACTGAGGCCATCGCCGCCCGCCTGGGCGGGAAAAGTGGTTGCCCGGCCGGCGGCGCTTCCGTTATGATGATTTTCATCAGCGTTGGCCGGGTCGGCCGTTTTCCGCAGGTAAAGAAAGAACAAAGGGGGATGAGAATGCAAAAACTGTTCAAGCTTATGAGTTCCGTGCTGATCGCGGCCCTGCTCCTGTTCGATATCGCCGTTCCCGCGGCGCGGGCGCAGATGGTCGGCACCGAGGCCTTGCTCTCGGCCACGGCCGCCGAGGAGAACCGGGCGCGGGTCGCGGCCTTCCTCGACCGTGAGGATGTGCGGCAGGCCATGGTGCAGCAGGGGGTTGACCTGGATGAGGCGCGGCAGCGGGTGGCCAGCCTCTCCGACAGGGAGCTGGCCCCCATGGCCCAGGCCCTGGAGCAGCTGCCTGCCGGCGGCGACGGAGTGGGGGCGGTTATCGGCGCCGCGGTGCTTATTTTTCTCGTGCTGCTGATCACCGATATCCTGGGGTTCACCAATGTCTTTAATTTTGTCAGGCCCGCTCGCTAGAAAAACCCGGCGTCAGCATGCCATGCAGGCCGGCAGTCGCATGATTGCCGGCCTCTTCTTTTTTGCGCTCCTGATTTTTTCGGGCGGCTGCGCCCTGCTGCCGGGCAAGGAGCTGCCTGTGCCGGCCTCGGCTCCGGCCAGGGCCCGCATCGCCGGAGTGCCTTTTTTCCCCCAGGAGGAGTTGCAGTGCGGCCCCGCCTCCCTGGCCATGGTCCTCAACTGGAGCGGCATCGCTGTCCAGCCGGCGGAACTCACGCCCGTGCTCTTTTCGCCCGGCCTGGGGGGGAGCCTGCAGAGCGCCCTGGTCGGCGGCGCCCGCCGCCATGGCCGGGTCGCCTATCCTCTCTCCGGCCCCCCGGCCCTGCTTGCGGAAGTCGCGGCTGGGCATCCGGTCATCGTCCTGGTCAATCTGGGCTTTTTCTGGTATCCGAAATGGCATTATGCCGTGGTGATCGGTTACGATGGCGAAGAGGAGGAGGTGATTCTCCATTCGGGCCGCACGGCCAATGAGCGCCTTTCCGCCCGGCTTTTTGGGAATGTCTGGCAGCGGAGCGGCTACTGGGCGCTCGTGGTCCTGCCCCCGGAGCGCCTGCCGGCCACGGCAGAGGAAGCCCCCTGGCTGGCGGCGGTGAGCGGTCTGGAAAGGGTGGGGCAGTCGCAGGGCGCGGAAACCGGCTTCGCCACGGCGCTCTCCCGCTGGCCGGACAGCTTCGCCGCCTGGATGGGGCTCGGCAACAGCCGCTACCAGCGGGGGGATCTTGCCGGCGCGGCCGCGGCCTTTTCCCAGGCCACGCTGCGCCAGCCGGAAAACGGCGCGGCCTTCAACAACCTGGCCCATGTTCTCGCCGGCCTGGGGCGACGGCAGGAGGCCCTGGCCGCGGCCAGGCAGGCGGTGGCCCTGGGCGGCGCCTTTGCGGCGCAGGCCCGTCAGACCCTCCAGGAGATCGAGGCGCTGCCGCTCCCTTGAACGGCTTGGCCATGGGAGGCAAAGAGCCCGGGATGGAAATCGCAATGCCTATTGCTGACCACGCCGCCAGTTCCGGCGAGGCGGGCCAGGCTTGGGAGCTGAGCGGATGAGAAAAACTGTTGCCGTGGCCTGCGCCCTGATCGAGCGCGACGGCCTCATCCTTGCCGCCCGCCGCTCCGCCGCCATGGCCATGCCGCGGAAGTGGGAATTCCCCGGCGGCAAGATCGAGGCCGGCGAAAGCCCGGAAGAGTCGCTGCGCCGCGAGATCCGGGAAGAGTTGGGGGTCGAGATCGCAATAGCCGGGGCCCTGCCACCCTCCACCCATGATTATCCCGCCCTGACCGTCACCCTCCACCCCTTCCTCTGCGCCCTTGTCGCCGGCGAGCCCGTCCTGCACGAGCACGAGGCCGTTGTCTGGCTGCCGCCCGAGCGCCTGGGCGAGCTCGACTGGGCCGAGGCCGACCTGCCGGTTCTCGCCGAATACCGGCGCCGGCGCGGCAGAGGGCTGGAGGAGTGCGCAAACGCTGGAACTCGGCAGGCAAGCCATGAAGAACGACCCTGAGCAGAAAAACCCGGCCGGCCGCCTGCACCTGCTACGCGCCCTGCGCTCCCGGAATTACCGCCTCTTCTTCGCCGGCCAGGGGGTGTCGCTGATTGGCACCTGGATGCAGCAGGTGGCCATGAGCTGGCTGGTCTACCGGTTGACCGGCTCGGCGCTGCTCCTTGGAGTGACCGGCTTTGCCGGGCAGATCCCCAACTTCCTGCTCGCCCCGTTGGCCGGGGTGCTGGCGGACCGCTGGAACCGGCGGCCCCTGCTCGTCCTCACCCAGAGCGTGGCCCTGCTCCAGGCCGCGACCCTGGCCGCTTTTGTCCTCACCGGCACCATCGAGGTCTGGCACCTCATCGCCCTGAGCGTGCTGCTCGGGCTGGTGAACGCCTTCGATATCCCGGTGCGGCAGTCCTTTGTCATCGAGCTGATGGAGAGAAAAGAGGATCTGAGCAACGCCATCGCCCTCAATTCCTCCATGGTCAACGGCGCCCGGCTGCTCGGGCCCGCCCTGGCCGGGGTGCTGGTCGCCACCCTGGGCGAGGGGATCTGCTTCGTTCTCAATGCCGCAAGCTACCTGGCGGTGATCCTGGCCCTGCTGGCCATGCGCCTGGCCCCCAGCCAGCGGCGGGCCGGGCGGCAGCATTTTCTGAAAGCGCTGGGCGAGGGCTTTGCCTATGCCTACGGCTTTGCGCCGATCCGCTGCATCCTGGCCCTGCTCGGGCTGGTCAGCCTCCTGGGCATGCCCTATTCGGTGCTGATGCCGGTTTTTGCCAGGGAGGTGCTCCAGGGCAGCGCCCGGACCTTCGGCTTTCTCATCGCCACCACCGGCATCGGCGCCCTGACCAGCACCCTCTATCTCGCCTCCCGCGCCAGTGTGCGGGGGCTGGGCCGGGTGATCGCCGGCGCGGCCTGCCTCTTCGGGGCCGGGATCATGGGCTTCGCCCTCTCCCGCTTCCTGCCCCTCTCCCTTGCCTGCCTCTTTTTGACCGGCTTCGGGGGCATGGCCCTGGTCGCCTCCAGCAACACCATCCTCCAGACCCTGGTCGACGACGACAAGCGGGGCCGGATCATGAGTCTTTTTTCCATGTCCTTCGTGGGGGTGGTTCCCATCGGCAGCCTGCTGGCCGGGGCCATGGCGGAGCGCTTCGGCGTCCAGGCCACCCTGCTCACCGGCGGCTGCTGCTGCCTGCTGGGCGGTCTCCTCTTCGGCCGGCAGCTCCCGGCCCTGCGGGAGCTGGTTCGGCCCATCTACGTCAAAAAGGGGATCATCCCGGAGGTGGCCGCCGGCATGCAGACGGCGGCGGAGCTGAGCGTACCGCCGGAGAAGCAGTGAAGGTGGAGAGGGAACGATAAAAAAAGGGCGCCTCCCCCCCCTGGGGAAAGGCGCCCTTGCTGTTTGTTGGGGAAAGGCTCGCGCTAATAGCGGTAATGATCCGCCTTGTAGGGGCCGTTCACCGGCACGTCGATGTAGGCGGCCTGCTCCTTGCTCAGGGTGGTGAGCTGCACGCCGAGCTTCTTGAGGTGCAAGCGCGCCACCTTTTCGTCCAGCACCTTGGGCAGCACATAGACCTTCTTCTCGTATTTCTTGGCGTTGTTGAAGAGTTCGATCTGGGCCAGCACCTGGTTGGTGAAGGAGGCGGACATCACGAAGCTCGGGTGGCCGGTGGCGCAGCCCAGGTTGACCAGGCGGCCTTCGGCCAGCAGGGTGATCTTCTTGCCGCCGGGGAAGAGGATGTGATCCACCTGCGGCTTGATGTTCTCCCAGGTGTATTTGCGCAGGGAGGCGACGTCGATCTCCGAATCGAAGTGGCCGATGTTGCAGACAATGGCCTCGTCCTTCATCGCCTTCATGTGGGCGTGGCTGATGACCTTCTCATTGCCGGTGCAGGTGACGAAGATGTCGCCCAGCGGCGCGGCCTCTTCCATGGTCACCACCCGGTAGCCTTCCATGGCCGCCTGC
>DDXK01000092.1 GCA_002347185.1 Desulfobulbaceae bacterium UBA2262
CTGATCCTGACCGGCTCGCTGGGGGAGGTGATGAAGGAGTCCGCCCAGGCAGCCTTGAGCTATATCCGCAGCAATACCGCCCGTTTCAATATCCCCCGCGATTTTTTCGAGGGCACCGATATCCATATCCACGTGCCGGGCGGCGCCATACCCAAGGACGGCCCCTCGGCCGGGCTGACCATCGCGGTGGCGCTCCTTTCCCTGCTCACCAACCGGCCCGCCCGTCTCGACGTGGCCCTCTCCGGAGAGTTGACCCTCTCGGGCCGGGTCCTGCCGGTGGGCGGGGTCAAGGAAAAGGTGCTGGCCGCCAGGCGGGCCGGCATCCGGACCGTAATTTTCCCGGCAAAGAACGAGGGGAATATCAGGGAGCTGCCCGAGCTGCTTGCCAGGAACCTCACCTGCCTCACCATCGACGAGGTCGGCGACGTCGTCGCGCATGTTTTTTCCTGACCGCTGGCCCGGTCCTGCCGGAGCCCCTCAGCGGCAGAAGAAGGGGGCGTGGTTCGAGGTGAAGAGGAGCGGGTCGCGGCGGAGGATGGGGGCGATGGCCGGGTGGCGCTTGAACTCCTGGTCGAGGAAGCGGCGGATTTCCTTGCGCGACCAGCCCTGGGGGTGGATGAAATCGGTGTAGAGCGAGAGGTCGCCTTCGTAGAAATCGGTGCGCTGCACCAGGGGCGCCTCCGGGCTGGCGATGGGCATATTGAAGACCGCCAGGTTCAAGAAGGTGATGGCGCTCTGGTGGCCGGCCACGAAGTCCAGGGTGCGGCGGGCGGCGGGCAGGGTCTCGGCCGGGGTGCCGAAGAGGAGGTAGACATAGGTGGCGATGCCCGCCTTTTCCAGGCAGGCGAAGGCCTTTTCGACCAGGGCCAGGTCGATGCCCTTGTCCATGGCGTCCAGCACCTGTTGATCGCCTGATTCGAGGCCGAGCTTGAGCAGCCGGCAGCCCGAGGCGCGCAGGGCCAGGCAGAACTCCTGCTCGGCGAGGTGGGGGCTGATTCTCGCGAAGCCGTACCAGTCGACCCCCGGGGGCTGCTCGGCCAGGGCCCGCATCAGGGCCGGGCTGATGGCGTTGTCCAGCAGATGGATCAGCGTCGGCCTGGTTTCCGAAATCAGGCCCGCCAGGTCGGCGAGCACCCTGGCGGGAGGCACCGGGCGGTAGGGGTTCTGTTCCGCCTTTTCCGGGCAGAAAAGGCATCTGTTCCAGTAGCAGCCAGAGGAGGCGGCATAGGGGAGGATAAGACCCGGGGCCAGATAGTCGCCCAGGGGGAGTCCGGCATGGCTGGGCCTGGCCGGCTGGCTGCCGGGCTCTATTCCCAGCAGGCGCAGGAGCGGTCCTTCCCCCGGCCCGGCCACGAGATGGTCGATCAGGCCCCGGAAGGGGTTTTGCCAGGTCGGGCTCCGGAGCCAGGAGGTGACCAGGCCGCCGCCCAGGACGATGGGAAGGCCGGGATAGCGCTTTCTGAGCAGGCCGGCCAGGGCGAAGGCGGGCAGGGCCTGACTCAGGTAGTTGAGGGAGATGCCGACCGCCGGCGGCGGGCTGGCCTCGAGGCACTCCGCAAGGCGGCGGGCGAAATAGGGATAGAAGATATTCTCTTCCGGGGCGGCGGCCGCGGCAAGGAGGTCCGCGCTTTTCAGGGGGGAGAGGCGTTGATCCTGGTAGTTGGCCAGGCTGAGGGCGAGCTGCCTTTTTTTGCCGCTCAGCCAGAGGAGGCGGTCGAGGTCGGCCACCGCCCGCCGGTAGCGGTCCGGACTGGCATAGAGTCCGGGGCTGCGCAGGGCGGTGAGGTTGGCCGCCTGGTTTTTCGCCGCCCGCACGCTCCAGCGGTCCGTCGCCGTCAGGGGCTGGCCGAGGAGAAAGAGCTGGCCTTCGAGGTTGGCGTCGAGCAGGGTGCAGGGCTGCCCGTGGGCCAGGAGAGCGCCGGCAAGCTGGGCCAGGCCGGCTGGTGGTTCGCAGGCCTTGGCCAGGGGGGGATGGATGAGGAGCATGGGGTCTCGGCTGTGACGGGCAAGGGGGGTCAGGATTTGATCTTGCTCAGCCGCTCGATGGGGCCGATGACCTCCAGGACATCGTCCTGGCCGAGGGTGTTGTCCGCCCTGGGAATGTACTGGAATTTCGCCTCCCCCGCCTTTTTGACGGCGATGATCTGAATGCCGTAGCGGTTGGTGAGGTCGAGGGCCCGGATGCTTTTCCCGGCCCACTCCTGCACGGTGAGTTCCTGGATGGCAAACTCCTTGTCAAAGGGCAGGCTGCCGAAATACCCGGGGTTTGCCAGCTTGGTGGCGAGCTGGGTGGCCGCCAGCAGCTCGGGGATGATCACCTCGTCCACCCCGATTTTGCGCAGCAGTTTTTCGTGGTCGGGGTTGATCGCCTTGACCCAGACATTTTTTACTCCCAGTTCCTTGAGGTAGAGGGAGATCATGGAGCTGGCGGCAATGGAATCCCCGACGCTGACCAGCACATGGGTGAGCTCCTTGAAGCCGAGCTGTGCCAGAACCTCCTTGTTGGTGGCGTCCGCCTGGTAGACCAGGGGGAAGCTGCCCTGCGCCCGTTTCACGTTTTCCGGATCGGTATCGATGCCGATGACATCAAGCCCCTGCTGGATCAGGGTGTTGCCGAATTTGAAGCCAAACTTGCCAAGGCCGATCACGCCTATCTGGTATCTGGTGTGCATTTCTCTGCTCCTTTTTCGCGTCGCGTCAGCCGATGAGCGGCTCTTCCTCGGCCCAGCGGTAGGCTTCTTTTTTCTGCAAGCTCTGGATGGCGGCCAGAAAGACGATGGGGCCCAGGCGGCCCAGGAACATGAGCAGGGTCACCACCCATTTGCCGACCATGGTAAGCTGCGGGGTCAGGCCGGTGCTCAGGCCCACGGTTCCGAAGGCGGAAACAACCTCGAAGAATATTTCCATGCTGAGCCCCCGGGTCATGGGATGCGGCAGGTTGCCCCCCTCGGTGATGTTGAGGACCAGGGTGGCCAGGATGATGATGGCCGCGGCAAAGATGAAGAGGATGAGCGCCTTGTTCACCGCCGGCCTGCTTGCCGCCCGTCTGCCGATCACCGCCTGGTCGCGCCCCTTGAACTGGGAAAGGAGGAAGGCGGTCAGCACCCGGAAGCTGGTGACCTTGATGCCGCCGGCGCAGGAGCCCGGCGCGCCGCCGATGAACATCAGCATGAGCATGAGCAGGAGGGAGACATTGGTCAGCTCGCCAATGGGCAGGGTGTTGAAGCCGGCGGTCCGGCAGGTGACCGACTGGAACAGGGCGGCAAGCGGGCCGGCCGCCGTCGGCATGACAGGGTTGCCGCCGAAAAACTCCGCGCAGTAGATGGCGCCTGCCCCGGCCAGGATCAAAAAAAAGCTGGTTTTAATGACCAGCCGGGCATACCAGCTGAGGTTCTCCTTGCTGCGCCTCTGCCTGCGCAAGGAGAACCGGGAGGCGGCATAGACCTGCAGCTCGATCAGCACGGAAAAGCCGAGGCCGCCCAGGATGATCAGGCCCATGATCACCAGGTTTACCGGCCAGTTGCCCTGCCAGGCACTGATGCTGTCGCCATAAAGGCTGAAGCCGGCGTTGCAGAAGGCGGAAACCGCGTGAAAGAGGGCGGAAAAGGGCGGGAATCCGTGCGGGGCGAGGAGGAAGAGGGCAAGGGCGCCAACGGCTTCGATGAGGAGGGTCCAGAGGACAATGCGCAGGAGAAAGTGGCCCAGATGAAAGGCCGGGTCGTGGAGCAGGCTTTGTCCCACGGCGATCCGGTCGGTGAGGGAGACCTGTTTGCGCCAGAGATAGGAGAAGAGTCCCGTGAAGGTCATGATGCCGAGGCCGCCCAGCTGGATCAGGACAACGATGATTGTCTGCCCCTGCCGGGAGAAGAAGGAGCCGGTATCCAGTACGGCCAGGCCGGTGACGCAGACCGCGGAGGTCGCGGTGAACAGGGCGTCGGTCCAGGAAAGCCTCCCCGCCGTGAGGGAGCCGGGCAGGTGCAAAAGGGCGGCGCCGGCGCAGATCAGCAGCGCGAAGAAGAGGATCGGCAGGGAAAAGGGGGGGATCTTTCTGGCCAGCTTCATAGGCAAGGGGAAACTCCAGGTTGCCGGCAAGCGCGCACGGGCATGCGCTCTTATACCATTCTTTGCCCCGGTTGGCCAGCAGGATGAGGGAAAGTCCGGCTTCTAAAAAAAATGGGCGCCCTTGCGGACGCCCATTTAAGGATAAAGAAGGAAGCGGCCATGCGAAGCCGCTCCTTCGTTACGGGTTCTGCAGGTGGCAGACGAGGACCGGACAGGTCGTGTAGCCGATGACCCGTTCGGTGACGCTGCCCATGAGCAGGCGGGTCAGCCCCTTCCGACCGTGTGAGCCCATGATGATAAGGTCGGCGGCGATTTCTCCGGCCAGGCTGGTGATGGCCTGGTGCGGTTCGCCGTCGCGGACGAAGAGCTCGGTTGCGATCCCGAGATCCCCTGCCCAGCGTTGCACTTTTTCCAGGACTTTCTCGGCGCCCTGGTAGAGTTCCTTGATAGTTTCCGGGGCAAGGGCATAGAACTCATCATTGGTATAGACCACCGAGACGGCCGAGAGGCGGGAGCCGCGTTCCTGGGCTATTTCCAGGGCGCGTTCCAGGGCGGTGTCGCAGTATTGCGAGCCGTCCGTGGCCAGGAGCAGATTCCGCCAGGAGATTTTTCCCTCCTCCGGCACCACCAGCACGTCTTTCCTGGTGTGGCCGATCACCCGTTCGGTGACGCTGCCCATCAGTTCGCGTTCCACATGGCCTTTGCCGCGGCGGCCCATGACGATGAGATCGCAGCTTTCCTCGTCGGCCACATGCACGATCTGTTCGTAAGGCTCTCCCTGTTCCAGGTTGGTCAGGATATGCACCCCTTCCGTTCCTGCAAGCTGCCGGGCCTCGGCGAGGAGTTTCTCGCCGGGCCCGGTAATGGTTTCCTTGATGTTCGATACGCCTATCAGATCCAGATCGCCTTGATAGCTTGGTACCACGGCCAGCACCTTGATCCAGCTCTTGTCTTCCCTGGCAAGCTGACTTGCCAGGGAAAGAGCGCTTTTCGCGGAGACGGAGCCGTCATAGGCGACCAGGATCTTCCGGTACTTAGCCATTGGCCACCCCAAGGGCTTTCTTGCTTTGCCGGTCGGCGGTCATGCCCTTGATCATCGCCACGATGATGATGGCGCCGGCCGAACCCAGGGCCGCCACCAGCGACCAGAAGCTGATGGCCTCGAGCAGGGCGATGGTGTTCGGGGCAATGGGCGCCATCAGCTCCAGATCGACCAGATAGCCAGGAATCTTGACTCCGCGGCTGACGGCGACGATGAGCATGGTGGTGGCCATGACCACCTTGATGATGTAATCCTTCACATAGGTGGTGCCGAGGGCGCCGAGCTGCACGCCGATCAGGGAGGTGGCGAGCAGGAGCAGGGCGAGGCGGATGTCGATGAGGCCGGAAAGACCCCACTGGATGGAACCCCAGGCGCCCATGACAAAGGCGATGATCAACTCGGTGGCGCTGGCGACCACGGCGGAGGCGCCGAGGACATAGATCATGCCGGGGACGCCGATGAAGCCGCCCACCGCGATGGTGGCGGCGAGCATGCCGGTGAGCAGGCCGACCGGGATGGTGATCCAGGCGGAGATGCGAATCTTGGCGGTCTTGAAGTGCATCATGGGGGGGAGGTTGATGCTCT
This sequence comes from Desulfobulbaceae bacterium UBA2262, assembly GCA_002347185.1. Taxonomy (GTDB): domain Bacteria; phylum Desulfobacterota; class Desulfobulbia; order Desulfobulbales; family Desulfurivibrionaceae; genus UBA2262. Next base: position 5,690 of record DDXK01000092.1, read on the forward strand.
GCATCCGCAGGGCAAGCCGGCTGGTGGCGCCTTCCTCGCTCTTGCCCTTGGCCAGTTTGTAGGCATCATAAAAAACATAGCCGCCGACAAAGACCAGAACCACCATGAAGACCGCGCTGATGTAAAGGTTGGAGCCTGCGCCGCCGAACTGGCTCAGGATGTACTTCTGGATCTTGATGCCGATCTGTACACCGATGATGGCGGTGGAAGCCATGACCAGGCCGAGCTTGATATCGGCCTGGCCGTATTTCCAGCGCTTGTAGGCGCCGACCATGGCCTTGGGGAACTTGTGGCACATGTTGCTGGCCACCGCCACCGCGCCGGGAACGCCCAGGGACATCATGGCCGGTGTCATGACAAAGGCGCCGCCGGAGCCGATGAAGCCCGAAAGCAGGCCGCCAATGGCGCCGATCACCAGGAGGGCGATGAGTTTGCTGGGGGTCATGTCCATGAACATGACGGATACGTCCTTCATGACCTTGCCTTCGGCATGCTTATCCAGGTTGATCAGCACCTTTTGGTTCACTTTCAGGTCTTCGGGCTGCATGGTCGCGCCCAGGCTCAGGGTGAGCATCTCCTTGGTGCCGTCTTTTTCAAAGAGAACGGTACGCTCGACGGCATTCACCTCGGTGATAATGCCCTTGAGCATGTCCTTGGACGGACCTTCGCCGCCGGCGGCCAGGGCCGCATGGGCGGACAGGGAGAGGGGAAGAATGGTAAACATGAGTATAATCAATAATTTTTTCATTGTAGGTGCATCTCCTTTCTGCGGTCGAATCCGGCGGGTTATTTTTTTGCTTCAATGCCAAGGGAGCTCAGCAGATTGCTGGCAAAGGCCCCGTGGATGAAAGAGAAGAAAAAGGCCGTGCAAACCGGGTAAATCCAGCGCCAGCCGCCCATGGTAAAGGTGTCGGTGACCAGTTTTTCGTTCTTGAACAGCAGAATATACGCGGAAATCGATACTGTTCCGAAGATGAGTGTTTTCAGGTACGGTTTCTTTGCGGTTTCTTGGGTTGCCATTGGTTTCTCCTTGCCTCCTTGCAGCAGGTTTTTTGCGGTGTCGTGCTCGCCGGCTTCGGCAAAGGCGACCGCCGTCATGTTTTTGTCAAACTCTTTTCTTCCCATCCTTTTTTCTCCCTTGAAAAATTCAATGCATTCAGGTCATCACGCCATGCTTGATTCCGCGTACACCACCACCGGACAGTTCAGGGCGTGAAATTTCGCGATCATGTTCTGTCTGGCCTGCAGGCAGCTCGCGCTCCCCGCCTCGAGGGCGTCAAAAACCACGCAGAGAAGATCCCGTCTTTTCGTGGTGTGCTTCAGAACTTCGTCGGCCAGGCACTCGCGCCCCAGAACCAGCTGGTAGGAAATGCCCTTTTTCCCGAGGCCATCCTGCAGGGCGGCGATGAGTTCTTTTTTTTGCGCGAGCTCGGAGGCCAGCTGGTCATCTTCCATGCGGAGCACATGGAAGATTTCGAGATTGCCGCCAATCCTCTGGCAAAGGCGCAGGGCATAGCCAATGGTTTTGGAATCGATTTCCAGCCGGTCCGTGCCAAGCAGTACACGTTTGTGGGCATTCTTGGTCGACTTGAGAAATTGCCGGGCCGTGTCGAACTCCCCGGCCTCGGCAAAAGCAGCCGAGGTCATGCTTTCCTCAAGTTTTTTGAATATCTCTTTCAACGTGTTCATCACTGTTCCTGCCACTGTTTCCTTTTCCTGCTTCCGGAGGCAGCGTAAGTATTTCTGCCGGCCTGGGTCCATTCAGTACGGCCGCACTATTAGCAACAACCGTGCCATCGCGATATTTTCTCGTTTTTCTTTTTAAATCAATGAGTTACCCGGATGTTTCCTTTTGGGGGCGGATGTTGCGTTTGTGAAACACCATTTTTTTTCAAGGTGAAAAAACACGTCAATCCAGCCGGTTGCCAGAGTGTTACAGAAAAAAAGGAATCGTTGCAAAATGCAACCTGTGGACTTTGCGCGAGGATGGAAGTATGTTGGGGCGAGTAAGCCAATTGGTCCTTGTCTGCCAGGAGCGGAATCGCCGCGGCGGCGGAGCGGACCAGCGAAAAAGCTGGAGCAGCATGCCGGTTCAAACGCTTGGGATTCGCAAGAAGATCACCTTTGGTTTCTATCTGCTCCTCGTCATCATGGTGGGCTCGGCCATACTCACCTATGGCATCGTGAAGCGGGTGGAGGACAAGGTTGTGGTGGTGGAGCTGATCGAGGATTTCTTCAACACCATCCTGGAGGTTCGCCGTTTTGAGAAGAATTATTTCCTCTACCGTCAGGAGAAGGATTTTCAGGAAAACCAGCTCTACTGGCAGAACATGAGGGATATCTTCGCCAACAACGCCCCGGCCCTGGCCCTGGTGGTTTCCGGACCGGACATGGCCCGCTTGCCCGGGCTTATCGCCTCCTACGGCAGCGACATGCAGAAGCTCTACGACCATGATCACCGACCGGGCGCGGGCGGGAGCAACGGCTTGCAGGAGAAACTGGAAGAGCAGGTGCGGTACAGTGGCAAGGAACTCACCGATTTTGCCGAAAAAACCCGCTACGCGGAAAAAGAGGAGATCAAAAAACTCCTCAAGACCACCCAGAACGTGCTGCTGATATCCATCCTCTTCCTTTTTGTTTCGGCCATGGGAATCGCCGCCCTCCTTGGCCGGAGGGTGGTCAGATCTTTAAAGACCCTGGAGGGATACACCCGGAAAATCTCCCAGGGCGATTTTGTCGAGGTGCAGGTGGGCGAGGGCGAACAGGAGGTCCGCTCGCTGCTCACCGCCTTCAACCGCATGACCAAGGAGCTGAAGGTTCGGCAGCATCAGCTCGTCCAGTCGGAGAAGCTCGCCGCCCTGGGCACCCTCCTTTCCGGGGTGGCCCATGAGCTGAACAACCCTCTCTCCAATATTTCCACCTCTGCCCAGATCCTGCGTGAGGAGATAGGGGATGGTGATCTGGAATTCAAAAAAGGGCTGATCGCCCAGATCGAAACCCAGTCCGACAAGGCCAGGGACATCGTTCGCACCCTGCTGGAGTTTTCCCGGATAAAGGAGTTCAACAAGGAAAAGCTGCAGTTCCGCAGGCTCGTTGATGAGGCGATCATGCTGATCCGCGGCCAGGTTCCCAGCGAGATGGAGATCGCCGTTGATGCGCCGGAGGATCTCTTTATTTTTGTCGACAAGCAGCGGATGCAGCAGGTGCTGCTCAATCTGGTCAAGAATTCCATCGATGCGGCCAACGGCCGCGGTCATATCTGGATCTCCGCCCGCACCACCGACATGGCCGAGGGCATGGGCGAGGTGGAGATTCTTGTCGAGGACGACGGCCCCGGCATCGGGGAAGAGACGGTGAGGCGGATTTTCGACCCCTTTTTCACCACCAAGGACGTGGGCCATGGTTCCGGCCTCGGCCTTTTCATCGTCCATGACATCGTCGAGTGGCATGGCGGCACCATCACCGTCGACAGCCGGCCAGGCTTTGGCACGACTTTCATCATCTGGATTCCGGGAGAAAAACAGGAAAAAATCAATGATTAGCGAGACCCCAAGACTGTTGGTTGTGGATGACGAAGAGATCGCCCTGAGCAATCTCAAGCACGTCCTCAACAAGGAAGGCTACGAAATAACCGCCTCGCAGAGCGGGCAGCGGGCCCTGCAGCTGCTGGAAGAAAAGATCTTCGATCTGATTCTGACCGACCTGAAGATGGAGAAGGTTGACGGCATGCAGATCCTGAAGCGGGCCCGGGAGCTCTATCCCGATACCGAGGTGATCATGATCACCGGCTACGCCACGGTGGATTCGGCCATCGAGGCGATGAAGGCCGGCGCCTATCACTATATCGCCAAGCCTTACAAGCTCGACGAGGTGCGCAAGGTGGTGCGCGAGGCTCTGGAAAAGACCAGGCTGAAAAGAGAGAACAGCAGGCTGCGCGAACACCTCAAGGTGTTTCAGGGCGAGGCCCGCCTCATCACCGACAATCCGGCCATGAAGAAACTGCTGGAAACGGCCGGCCAGGTGGCCACCTCGGACAGTAATGTCGTGATCTGCGGGGAATCGGGCACCGGCAAGGAGCTGCTGGCCCGTTTTGTCCATGCCTGCAGCAACCGCCACAGCGGCCCCCTTCTTTCCGTGAACTGCGGCGCTTTTCAGGAGGAACTGCTGGCCAACGAACTGTTCGGCCACGAAAAGGGGGCCTTTACCGGCGCGGGCGAGATGAAAAAGGGGCTGGTCGAGATGGCGGACGGCGGCACCCTCTTTCTCGACGAGATCACCGAGATGTCTTTGGCCATGCAGGTGAAGCTGCTCCGGGTCATTCAGGAAAGGGAAGTGCTGCGCCTGGGGTCGGCCAAGCCGGTCAAGGTGGATGTGCGTTTTATTGCCGCGACCAACAGAAACCTGCAGGAGGAGGTCAAGCTGGGCCATTTCCGGCAGGATCTCTTTTTCCGCATCAACGTGGTGGCCCTGAAGATTCCGCCCCTGGCCGAGCGGAAGGATGACATCCCACTGCTCATTCATCATTTCATCAAGAAGTACGGAATGATGATGCACAAGGAGGTGCGGGATATCGCCCCGGAGGTTGTGGACATCCTCCTCCAGTACGATTTCCCGGGCAACGTCCGGGAGCTGGAAAACATCATCGAGCGGGGGGTTGCCCTGGCCAATGGCGATACCATCGAGCCCGTGCATCTGCCCGAGGATCTGCGCGGCCATTGCCTGCAGACCTTCCGGAAGAAAAGCGGGATCATCCCCACTCTGGAGGATCAGGAAAAGGCCTATATCGAATGGGTGCTGCAGGAATGCGGAGGCAACAAGACCATGGCCGCCCAGTACCTGGGCATCGATCGTGTTTCCCTCTGGCGGAAGATCAAGAAGTACGAGATCGAATAAGAACGTCGCCGTCTGGGGCGGGGCTTACTGCGGAGATTTTTTTCTGCCGTGCAGGGGGAAGTGGAGCAGCTTGCCGCCTTTCCCCGGTGGCGATTTCAGGGCCAGGAGCTGGGCCCGGAGCTTCTTGCGGCATTCGGGACAGAGGATCATCTTGATCTCCTGGTATACCTCGTCCATGAGTTCCTGGGCGGGGCGCTGGACGATTTCCTCGCAGGCGTCCTGGATCATCATCTCCGGGTCCACCTCGAGTTCGGGGAGCGTGCCGTCAAAGCCGGAGATTATTTCCGTCCGACAGCAATAGTAAAGTGTTCCCTCCGGGATTGTGGCATGGCATGCTTGGCAGTGCAGGAGCTCCATGGGGTTTTCTCCTCTCTCGGGCAAGGAGTGCGCCGGCGGCTGTGGGGAGGGGAGCGCGCAGCAGACCAGTTCCCCTGCAAAAGTATAGAACACTTTTTTCGGGGAAGAAAAGAGGATAATTCCTGCGGGAGCTGTTCTGGTCGGTCAGGGTGTTTCGGGCTTTTCGGCGGCAGAAGGCGGGGTGACGAGGCCAAAGCCTCGACCGAGGGAACGGGCCAGCTGGATGAAGCTGTGGGGGAGGGGGAGGTCGCGGTCAAGGAGGAGAATGCCGAGCTTTTCCGCTTCCCGCAGGGGGGAGGTGCTGTCCAGCCCTTCCTGGTGGTCGCAGAGGGCCTGCATGCGCAGGGCGTCGGTGAGGGGGATGCGCAGCTCCCCCAGATCGCTGGCCACCCGCGCGAGTTCCTGGCTGATGAGGCTGGCATGTACCGCCACAAAAGCGAGAAAGGGCGCCTCCTGATTTTCGACGCCGAAGATTTTGTTGACCAGAGTGCCACTCAGCCTGCCCACAAAGGCGCCATCTCGGTCGGGATGTCTGGCGGCCAGGTTTTCCTTCAGCTTCCGGTAAAGAATCATTCGGATGATGTCGATCCCCTCGCGCATTATGGGGATCAGCCGGCTTTCAAAGGGGTCGGGCATGGGGTACTCTCCCGGAGCCTTGCGGCGCCGGCGTGAATGCGTAAATTTTCCGGACTGGCCTTCAGGTGAAAAGGTCGGGCTCGCCGGTCACCTTGCGGATCAGATCGCGGTAGTCCTGGGCGCCGTTGGAGCCTGGGGCGAATTCAAAGACGGTCTGCCCATAGGCTGGCGCTTCGGAAAGGCGTATATTGTAGCGGATTGGGGTGCAGACCTTTTCACCATAAAGTTTTTCGAGCTGCTCAAGGAAGTCGGTTCCCTTCCTGACCCGCATGTCCCGGAAGGTGGGCAGGATGTATTTGAGCTGGACCTCCTTGCGGAATTTCTGGATCGAGGCGATGCTCTTCAGGAATTCGCCAAAGCCCTGGATGGACATGACCTCCAGGGAAACCGGGGTCAGGAGCTCGTTGACGTAGAAAAGGACATTGACCGTAAGAGGATCCCAGCCCGGCGAGGTGTCCACCACCACATAATCGTAGTCTTTTTCAAGCGGAGTAAGCGCCTGGGCCAGGGTAAGCTCTCCCCCGTAGTCCTTCCGGTCGATCAGTCGTTTCAGCCCGGCCAGCGATTTGCCGCCGGCGAGAATCCAGAGGTTCTTCCTGGCCTGGACTATGGCCTCTTCCGGAGGGAGCTCGCCGGTCACCATCTCGGTGAGGCCGCCCTTTGGCTTGACGCCGAGCATGAAGCTCGATTGCCCCTGGGTGTCGGTGTCGACCAGGAGAACGCGCTTTCCGGCCAGGGCCAGGCCTGCGGCGAGATTGACCGAGGTGGTTGTCTTGCCCACCCCGCCCTTGCTCAGGGAAACCCCAATGCGTCGCGTTTCCTGGCTGGGCTTCCAGCTGGGAGCGGCCGCCTCCTCGCTTTTCAGGGGCGGGGCCGCCGGTTTTGGTGGCTGGGCAGTGGGGGGCGGGGTCTCCCGTGGAATATCAAGGGGAAACTGTTGCCCGCATCCCTGGCAGCGCGCCATTTTGACATTGGGAGGAATTCTTTTTTCGTCAATGTTGTGCTGCTTCTTACAGTGCGGGCAGGTAATAATCATTGGGCGATCTCCGGTTGCAATGGAACCAACGGCCTCTTATTCCTTGGAAACATCCTTGATGATTTCTTGCAGCAATGGGCTTTTTTCGCCTTTTTCCTCAAAATCCTTCAAAATCATTTTCAGCGCCTGGTCAACAATCCTGGATCTGGAAACCCTCGATTTCAGGTGCCTCTGCATGAAGCGGTTGATTTTGCTCTGGGCGTCGCCAAGATCTTCGTATCTCTCCTTGGAGAGATAGTGGGTTGTCTTCTTTTTGCGCGCTTTTTGCCGCCGTTGGTCGGGGCGGGAAGGGGCGCCCTTTTCCCGCGTCCTGTTTTCTTCGTCCTTCCCGCGGTTCTTGTGGATCAGTCTGTCAAGGAGTTTGAGGTCGCCGGGCGCTTCCGCTGAGGAGCCTTTCAGAAGGGCATCCATGATGTCGCGCTTGCCTGTTCCTGCCATTATAGTGGCGTCCACTTCAGAGTTGGTAATGTATATTTTCAGCGCTGTATAGAATTTTATTCAAGTGCGCCAAAAAGGCTGGCGTGATGGGCGGTCAGGAATTTCTGGAGAATGCGCTCGCTGTTCTTGTCCAGACCCGTGAATTTCACGCCACAGTGGAATTCGCCTGTTTTTTCGCTGGGAGAGGTGTGGGCGACCGTTCCTTCGAGGACGATGGTATCTCCGCCGATATGGAGTTGCATGGCGCAGACCGTGCCGGCGGGAAATTCCGCCAGGGAAGAAACGGCGATGCCGACCCCCGAGCTGCCGATGTCGATGATCCGGTAAGACTGGCCGTCTATGCGGGCGAAGAGCTGTTCGTCTTCCTGGATTGGCTCCCGGTAGCTTTCCCGGACAATTTTTCCCAGGGCAAGGTCGTCCCTGGTGCTGGCAGCCGGCGAGAAATCCTTAAGCTCCCAGGGCTCTATCTCGGGGATATCGCTCTTCTCTTTACTCATGCTGCTCCTCCTGCGGTAAGGATGGGAGTGAAAGGAAAAAATGCTGCCGCATCGCCGCGCCATGCCGGGTCGCCGGGCTGTGTTCTGAACGGTATCTGCTGACCATTTCCTTGATTATTTATAGGAGCACGAAAAATTGTCAAGGGAAAACGGTCAGTTGTTGATGGTTATGGCCCTGATTCAGCGATCATGCTGTGGGAGTTTGATCTTCAGGGACTCTTTGTCCCCAGTGCGCTCAATCTTTGCCAGCAGGTCGATCTGGTCGTTTTTCAGCCCCAGGGCGAGGGGGAGCGCTCCCTTGTCCTCGTCAAGATGGAGAATGGCGCGCACGGTGGCGATGATTGCTGTGAAGAGTCGTCGGGATGGGGGGCGCAGGGCTGTTTTTTCGGCATCGTGCTTGATGGTGGCGGTGATTTTTTCATTCTTGCGTTTCAGGGAGAACTGGCTTGCCTCCGCGTTGATGCCGTGGAGCAGGGCCAGGGCCAGGTAGCGCAGGGCATCCTCCTCAAGGTTTTCGGAGGGGGAGTCGGCAATTTTCTGAATGGCGGCGGGGTAGTCGGTTCCCAGGTAACAGTCGCACATCTCGATGAGCCTGCGGTGCAGGTTGGGATCGTGGATTTCCATGGCGTCTCCTCGGGCAGGGTTGCAATAGGGTGTTGCTATCTTGTTCCGCTGTTCATAATCGTACAGCAAGGTTTTCCCTGTCAAGGAGAATGGCCGGAAGGGGAGTGGCTCCCGCTGTGCCCGGCTGGTTTTTGCCGGTAGAAAAGCGTTGCGGAAAGAATTTTGACAGCAGGGGGTGGGCCTGCTATATTTTTCGCGGACCTTTGGCTGAATACCATAATCATGGATAAGGAGACGTGGCCCATGAAGACCGATCAATCCAAGTTGCTTTTTGAGAAAGCCCAGCAGTTGATCCCGGGCGGAGTCAACAGCCCGGTGCGGGCCTGCAAGTCTGTCGGCTGCGATCCTCTTTTTGTGAAGAGGGCGGGCGGAGCCAGGGTCTACGATGCGGATGGCAACGAGTTTATTGATTTTGTCTGCTCCTGGGGCCCGATGATCCTTGGTCACAACCATCCGGCCGTGGTGGAGGCCATCACGAAAACCCTGCAGGACGGCACCAGCTTCGGCGCCCCGTGCCCCCTGGAGATCGAGCTGGCCGAACTGGTCATCAATGCCTTGCCCTCGGTGGAAAAGGTCCGTTTCGTCAGCTCCGGCACCGAGGCGACCATGAGCGCCATCCGCCTGGCCCGNNCACCGAGGCGACCATGAGCGCCATTCGTCTGGCCCGCGGCTATACGGGGCGCAAGGTGGTGGTCAAGTTTGACGGCTGTTACCATGGCCATGCGGACAGCTTCCTGGTCAAGGCCGGCTCCGGGGTGATCACCCTGGGAATTCCGGGCAGCCCGGGGGTGCCGGAAGATATTGTCAAGAATACTGTCTCCATCCCCTACAACAATCTTGATGTGCTCGAGAAGACCTTACGCGACGGGAATCTTGATATCGCCTGCGTCATCATCGAGCCGGTTGCCGGCAATATGGGGGTTGTCGCCCCTGCGCCGGGATTTCTCGCCAGGCTGCGCGAGCTGACCGCCGAGCTTGGCATCGTACTCATCTTTGACGAGGTGATTACCGGCCTGCGCCTTGCCCTGGGCGGGGCGCAGGAGTATTTCAACGTCATGCCAGACCTGACCTGCCTGGGTAAGATCATCGGCGGGGGGCTGCCGNNCCAGGCCGGCACCCTGTCCGGCAATCCGCTGGCCATGGCGGCTGGCGCCGCGACCATGCGGGAACTGGCCAAGCCCGGCTTCTATGCGGCCCTTGAGGAAAAAGCGGCCCGATTTGCCCGGGAGCTCGTCACCCTGGCTGAAAAATATCTGCCTGGCCAGACCACCCTCAATCGGGTCGGTTCCATGATGACCCCCTTTTTCTGTGCCGGACCGGTGGTGGATTTTGAATCAGCGATGCGTGCGGATGCCGGGCGGTACGGCCAGCATTTCAGGCAGATGTTGAGCCAGGGCGTCTGGCTCGCCCCCTCCCAGTTCGAGGCGGCTTTTATCTCCGCGGCCCAGACAGAGGCCGATCTGGCCCTGGCCCTTGAGAAAACTGAATGGTCATTCAAAAAGTTGGCCGGATGAGAAAAAAGCCGTTGACTTTGGGGTGGTGCCATGATACGAAACGTAACGATTTTGGCTCGGTGGCGTTGGCCTGCCGGGGCAAGGGCCGGTGCCGATAATGTCCGGCGACCGTAAGGAAGTCGTGAAGTTGCTGGCCGAGTTCAGCACCATCGGCATGTCCGTTGCCTTTTCGATCTTTATCGGCGTGGGCATCGGCTATTTTCTGGACCATAAGGTTTTTGCCGGCAGGACCTCGCCGTGGCTGACCCTGATTTTTCTGGGCTTCGGCGTGGCGGCTGCCTTCAAGAATCTTTATCTGATGTCCAGGAGAAAGGATCTTTGATGGCGGCGGGGCAGGGCAGAGAGCAGAGTGAGGTGTCGCTCGCCAGGATTTCCCTCTTCAACTGGCTGCTGCTCCTGCTGCTGACGGGAAGCGGTTGGCTTTTTTACACCGCCTTTGTCGCCCGCTCGGTTTTTGTCGGCGGGGCGATCGCCAACCTGAGTTTTCTTTTCTTGAAGAAGGATCTGACCGCGCTGTTGCGAGGGCCTCTCGAGGCTGCCAAGGCGCGTTTTTTCATGCGATATTATCTGCGCTTGTCGGTGATCGTCGCCGTGCTCTTCCTGCTGGTGAAGCTGCAGCTGGTGCAACCCGTTGCCCTGCTGGTCGGTCTTTCCACGGTACTGCTGAGCATAGTCCTCGCCATGACAAGCGCGGTGAAGAGAATGTATCTCAAGGATTTCAAAGTATAAGGAGGCTTCGCAGGGACCATGGAACATCCAATACTCTTTATCTCGTTTATTCTGGAGCGGCTGGGGCTGCCCGTTCCCCACGGCCTGGTCGGCGACACGGTGCTTGCCAAGCTGGTTTCCCCCCACATGACCTATACCTGGCTGGTCATGCTTTTCCTGATCCTGGTGCCCAAGCTGACCCTGGGCAAGATGACTCTGGTGCCGGGCAAGGGCCAGAATTTCTGGGAAGTGATCATCGGCGGCCTTGAGGGTTTCATGGCCGACAACATGGGCAAGGAGGGGGCCAAGATGATGTTCCCCATGCTGGCTACCTTTGCCCTGTATATCCTGGTGGCCAACATGATCGGCCTGATGCCCGGCTTCATGTCTCCCACCTCGAACCTCAACATCACCCTGGCCTGCACCCTGATCGTCTTTTTCACCACCCACATCCTGGGCGTGAAGTTCCATGGCGCCGGCTACATAAAGCATTTCCTCGGACCCATTCCCTGGCTGATCCCCCTGATGTTCCCCATCGAACTCATCAGCCACTTCGCCCGTATCCTTTCGCTCTCCATTCGTCTTTTCGGCAACATCATGGCGAAGGAGACCCTGCTTGGCATCCTTTTCATGCTGGCCGGCGCCTATTTCGCGCCGCTGCCGATCCTTTGCCTCGGCGTATTCGTTTCCATCGTCCAGGCGCTGGTATTCCTGCTGCTCTCGATCCTCTACTTCTCCGCAGCCATGGAGCATGCGCATTGATCTGCCGATTGCGACCCGGTCGTAACGATATTTTGGAAGAAGGCCATTTATAAAAAATTTTTTGGAGGAACAAAGATGAAGAAAGTAGGTATGTTGTCTGCACTGATGGTTCTGGGTCTGGCCACCGTGGCCATGGCTTCCGAGGCTGGCGCCGAGGCTGCCGCCACCGCCGCTTCCGGCGTGAATCTGGCCCTGATCTGCCTGGCCGCTGCTCTCTCCGTTGGCGTAGCCGCCCTTGGCTGCGGCATCGGCATGGGTGCCGGCATCGGCGGCGCTTGCTCCGGCATCGCCCGCAATCCCGAGGCTTCCGGCAAGATCACCGTAACCATGATCATCGGTCTGGCCCTGATCGAGTCTCTGACCATTTACGGCCTGGTTATCTCCCTGATCCTGCTTTTCGCCAACCCGCTGCTCGGGTAATTCGAAAAGCCCGCAAGGGAAACGCAGTTTTCGAGGCCGCAGGTGTTTCCTGCGGCCTTTCTTTTTTTCCTCGAGGGAGTTCATGTCAGACGTTGTTGTCTCCCCTGCGCGGGGGAAAAATGACCCCCACCTTCCGGAGTGCGGCCTCCTGCTGATAAACCCTGCCGAGGCCTCCTTTCTTGCCCGTGATTGTCCTGCGCCCCTCTGGCGCAGGCATTTTCTTTTCAACAGCAATCTTTACGTTTCCGGGGCCCGGGGAGTATTCTGGGCCGGTCCTTCTGTCGGTGCCCCCATGGCGGCGCTCTCCCTGGAAAAGCTCATAGCCCTCGGGGCCAGGCGGGTAATCGCTTTCGGCTGGTGCGGCGCGCTGGCCAGCAGTCTGCGGGTCGGGGATCTCGTGCTGCCCGGGAGCGCGTGCAGCGAGGAGGGCACCTCCGCGCATTACCCGATGGCGTCTCCTGTCGAGGCATCTCCCCACCTGCGGGCGGGTCTCAGGCAGGCTTGGGCCGCGCAGGGAGAGCAGGTTTTCGAGGGACAGGTCTGGACAACCGATGCCCCCTTTCGCGAAACGCGGGAAAAGGTTGCCCGCTATCAGCGGCAGGGGGTGCTGGCCGTGGAGATGGAGTGCGCGGCCCTTTTTCAAGTCGCCGCCTTTCGCGGGATCGAGCTCGCCGCGCTTCTGGTGGTTTCCGACCTGCTTTGGCAGGAGCCATGGCGTCCCGCCTTTCAGGGTCGGGAGTTCCGTGTGCGTTCACGTTCGCTTCTGGCCGCGCTTTTCCTGTATCTTGAGCGACTGGCCGTTGGGGCAAAGGAGTAGGCTGCAATGAAGAAGGTATTTGTGGTCAGCCTCGGCTGTCCAAAAAATCTGGTGGACAGCGAAATGATGCTGGGGCTTCTGGGGCAGGCTGGCTATGAGTCCTGCGAGGCGGCTGAGGAGGCCGATCTGCTGCTGGTCAACACCTGCGGGTTTATCCAGTCCGCAGTGGAGGAGGGTATCCAGGAGATCCTCGCCCTGGCGGAATTGAAGGCGGAGCATCCAGAAAAGCTGCTCGTGGTGGTGGGATGCATGGTCCAGCGCTATGGGGAGGATCTGGTGGCCGAGCTGCCCGAGGTCGACCTCTTCATCGGCACCGAGGGGTGCCAGGATCTCGTGGCCAGGTTGCAGGCGCTGGGCCGCAAGGGATACGCGAAAATCCAGCTTGCCGAGCCAACCTTTCTTCTCGACAGCACCTGGCCCAGGCGGCTCTCCGCTCCGGCCCACCGCGCCTATCTGAAGGTGACCGAGGGCTGTTCGAACCGGTGCGCCTATTGCCTGATCCCCAGCCTGCGGGGGCCGTTGCGCAGCCGCACCCTGCCGGATCTGGTCCGGGAGGTGCAGCTCCTCGACGAGAGGGGGGTGCGCGAGGTGACCCTGGTGGCGCAGGATTTGACCGCCTACGGCCACGATCTCGGGAGCCAGGCGCCGAAGCTCGTTGCCCTGTTGCGGGAGCTGCTCGCCGCGACCGCCATCCCCTGGTTCCGGTTGCTCTATCTTTATCCCTTGCGGGTCAGCGAAGAGCTTCTTGCCTTCATGGCCGACAACCCGCGCATCGTCCCCTACCTCGATATTCCGTTGCAGCATGTGTCGGACCCCATACTCCGGGCGATGAATCGTCCTTACGGGCGCAGGCAGATCGAGATCTTGCTTGCTCGCATCCGCGCCCTGCTGCCGGAAGCGGCGATTCGCACCACCCTGATGGTCGGCTTCCCGGGGGAGAGGGCGGAGGACGTCGATCTGCTCGTCGAATTTCTGACCAGGGAGCAGCTCGATCATGTCGGAATCTTCAGCTATTCCAATGAAGAGGGTTGTGCGGCCTATGCCTTGGCCGGTCAGTGCGGAGAGGAGGTGAAGGAGGCCCGGCGGGCGAGGCTGATGGAGGTGCAGGAAGGGATTTCACTCAGGAAGAATCTGGAGAAGATCGGGAGGGTCGAGCAGGTTCTTGTCGAAGGGGTGAGCCGGGAGACCGAGCTCCTTCTCGAAGGGAGAACCCGGTTTCAGGCCCCCGAGATAGATGGCTGTGTGTACATCAACGCTGGCCAGGCCTCTCCTGGGCAGATCGTGCAGGTTCGGATCACCGAGGCGCATCCCTATGATCTGGTCGGCGAGATCCTGGCGCCCGATGAGCAGTGAGGCGATGGCCACCCTTATTTCGCAGGATTGTTCACCTGCTCCTTCAGTTCCTTGCCAACCTTGAAAAAGGGCAGCTTCTTCGGTTTCACCTTGATTTTTTCTCCGGTCTTGGGGTTGCGACCGTAGTAGGATCCGTACTCCTTGACCACAAAGCTGCCAAAGCCGCGAATCTCAATGCTTTCACCGTTGGCCAGGGCGTCGGCCATGGCGTCGAGGATGGTGGTGGCGGCAGAACTCGCGTCCCGCAAGGGAACCTTCAACTCCTCTGCAAGCGCTTCAATCAGCTCCGATTTGTTCATCGATTTTCTCCAGCTCCCAGGGTGTTGAGAAAAAGAACATTAAATACAAGGGGATAAAATATCTTAAACAGCTAACTATTCAATTGTAAAGAGGATTTTTTCAGGAAAAGATGAGGGCCAGCTCTTTCTCGCTCAGTAGCCGGTAGTGGCCGCTCCGGAGCTCTCCCAGGCGCAGCCCTCCGTAGGCAATGCGCTTCAGCTCGAGGACGCGGTGGCCAATGGCCTGAAACATCTTCCGGACCTGACGTTTGCGGCCCTCGTGAATGGTGATCTCGATGGTGGTGCTGGCGTTGTCCTGGCCGACCACCCGGAGCCTGGCCGGCCAGGTCTTCTTCCCCTCCAGCTCGATGCCGTTTTCAAGCTGCTGCAGCGAGGGCTTCCGGGGGCGCCCTTGGACCCTTGCCTGGTAGGTTCTTTTGATTTCAAAGCGGGGGTGGAGGATGCGTTCGGCGAAATCGCCGTCGTTGGTGAGGATGAGGGCGCCTTCGGTGTCGAAATCGAGGCGCCCCACTGGAAAGACCCTGGCCTGGATGCCGGTGAGCAGCGAGGTGACAATGGGGCGTCCCTGGGGATCGTGCATGGTGGTGACGTAGCCCCTGGGTTTGTTGAGGAGCAGATAGATTTTTTCTTCCCCGCGCGAGACGGCCCTGCCCTCGCAGGTTACAACCTGTCGTTCCGGATCAACACGCAGGCCCAGTTCCGTCACGATCTTGCCGTCCACCGAGACCTTCCCCTGGAGGATCAGCTCCTCGGCCTTCCGCCTGGAGGCAATGCCCGCCCGGGCGAGAATTTTTTGCAGCCGTTCTTCCATGTGTCAAGCAGGGGAAAGAGAGGGGAGGAGGGTTGGATGGGCGAGGGGGAGACGTCGGGCGCGCCAACTCTGTGGCCGCATCCGATCGCTCGCTTGCCGGCTTTCTCAGGCCGAATAGTCGCCGCGGCGGAACTTGGCCGCCTCGATATAGGAAACCGTGGCGACCCGGTCGAGGAGGGCCGCCAGGGGATCATCGCCGGAGAGCTGTTTTTTCAGGTCCACGAGGGCGAGGGTGTCGTTTTCAAGCTCCGAGGCAAAGGGTTCGAGGTCGTTGTCGGAAAAGGCCGGGTTCTCCAGGGCGGCGCTGAATTTTTCCAGAGTGGCGATGGTGTGCTCGGTGGTCAGCAGGCTGTCGAGGCGCAGACCTGCGGAAGGGGCGCTGGTTGGGGAGGGAGCGGCAATACTTTCCATGGGGGCGGGGCTGGCAAGGGAGCGCAGCTCGCTGGCCAGGATCTCCTGAAAAGCCGTTGCATCGCCATTTCCCTGCCGTTTACCGACGGTACCTGCGCCGAGGGGCTGTCCGGAAACGAGTTCGTTGATCTTCATGCCATGCTCTCCCTGCGATAAATAATTCTTCTGCCCGTACAATAGCTGTTCGGCAGGATGCCCGTCAATCTTTAACGGAAAGAACGGCGGGCGGTTTCGCTCAGCGTTGGGAAGGAGGGAGGATCTCCGTCATTTTTCCGTCGACCAGCTTTTTCGTCTTCTCGTCCACCTCCAGGACATGAGGGTACCAGGGCTTCATGCGGCAGTCGAAGACCACGGGCGCGGTCAGCCCCACGTGGAAGCGATGGGTTGAGGAAGAGGCGGCGTGGATGTCTGCCGCCGGTTCAAAGCGGGTGAAGAAGGTCCAGAGGAATTCCTGCAGATTGCAGGTGGCGGCGTTGCTGTCGTCGACCAGGAGAACCACCGGCCAGTCGGACAATCCTGGATGCTGGGCCAGGCGGATCGGCAACTCCTTTTCCTCGGAGTAGGGCGGCCCCTGGACGACGAGGGTGCCGGGGAGAAAGGCCACCGGCCTGCTGCAGTCCCGGGGCAGCTCGCCCTGGAAGCTGGTCGGGAGCACACGGCGGGCTTCCTTGCCAAGGCCCATCAGCATGGCCTTTGAGCCGTTGTTGACCGAGGGGCCGGTGTAGTCCAGGGTGTCCTGGGAGACATTGGCGAAGACGAACAGGTCGCTTTGCCAGTTGACCCGTTCCAGGACATGCACCCAGAGGCGCTTGAAATCGCAGACGTCAAGCTCGCCATCGGTGACGATGAGAAACTTGGTCAGGGAGAGCTGCCCTTCGCCCAGGATGCGCAGTCCGGAGGCGAAGGCTTCCCGTGGATAGCGGTTGCTTACCCGTGCCGCGGCCAGGCAGTGGAAGCCGGTTTCGCCAAAGGTCTTCAGCTGGCGGACCCCGCTCATCACCAGGGGGAAGAGGGGGGAGAGCAGGTCCTGCAGAAAGTCGCCGATATAGAAATCCTCCTGCCTGGGTCGGCCCACCACGGTGGCCGGGTAGATGGCGTCCCGGCGGTGATAGAGGCGCTGCACGTGGAAAACCGGGTAATCGTGGGTGAGCGAGTTGTAGCCGTAATGGTCGCCGAAGGGGCCCTCGGGCCGGCGCATGTGCGGCGGGACAAAGCCCTTGGCCGCGAATTCGGCAAAGGCGACCAGGCGGTGCCCCCCCTCCGGGTCGCGGGCCATGGGCAGTTTTTCTCCCAGCAGGAGGGAGGCCAGCATCAGCTCGGGGATGTTTTCCGGCAGGGGGGCGATGGCCGCCATCATCAGGGCCGGCGGGCCGCCGATGTAGAGGGTCATGGGCAGGGCTTCGTTGCGCTGTTCGGCGGCGTGGTAGTGGTAGCCGCCGCCTTTGTGGATCTGCCAGTGGATGCCGGTGGTGGCATCGTCAAAGCGCTGGATGCGGTACATGCCCAGATTGTGACCGCGGCCGTCCGGGTGTTCGGTGTAGACCAGAGGCAGTGTGACAAAGGCGCCGCCGTCGGTTTGCCAGGAGGTGAGGAGCGGCAGCTCGCCGAGGCGGGGCGGAGTCTGGCAGGCCTCCAGGATGGGGGCGCTCGTCCCCTTGATTTCCTTGAGACCTACCCTGCTCGCCTGCCCCAGCAGGGAGCGCAGATCCCAGAGCTTGCCCAGGGTGGGGGGCATCAGGGTCTCGGCGGTGTGGACCAGGTCGGCGACAAAGCGCTGCGGCCGGGTGCCGAAGGCAAGTTCCAGCCGGCGGGCGGTGCCAAAAAGATTGGTGACCACCGGGAACCTGCTTCCCTTGACCTTGGTGAACAAAAGCGCCGGCCCGCCCTGGGCGATGACCCGGCGGTGGATTTCGGCGATTTCCAGATAGGGATCCACCGGGACCGTGACTTCGAGCAGTTCATTCTCCCTGCGCAGGATATCAAGAAAGGTCCGGAGATCCGTGATAATTTTCTGACTCACCTTTGCTCTCTCCTTGCTGATGTGCTATTTAATGGGTATAAATGACCGGCTAGTCCCTGAGGAACAGGCGATGGTATTCTTCTTCGCTTACATGCTTATGCATCAGCCGGGAAAGAAAATCAAGAATTGCCGGAATTTCGGCGTGTTCCAGGCGAGGGATGAGTGTCTGCAGGAAAAGCGGGTCGGCAAATCGCTGGAGAAAGGCGGCCAGGGAGCGTTCGTCCGTTTCCCTGTTCAGGCCGAAGCATATCTCTTCTGTTTTCATGAAAATCTCACTGGGGTGTGTGGTTAACAAGGAATGGCGGTCTTGAAAGGCAAGGGCGGGAGAGCCCCGGCGTTCTGGGTTACCCTGGAAAACGGGACGGAGTCCACCGAGTCCCCGGAATTGATTCATGCGGCCCTTGCGCGGTTGCGCGACAAGCGGGAGCTTGTCACCCTCGTGTCCAAGGGGTACCAGTCCCCTAAAACCGTTATTGTTCATTACAGCCAGGAAGAGCTGGAGATCGACAAGCCCCTTGACTGGCCCGACAACCAGTCGCTGGTCTCCATCCTGTTCAAGGATGAAGCCCTGGTCTGGAATCAGATCCGGGTGCGGGTGCTGCGCGTGGTCGGCAACAGCATCTTCACGGAGTTTCCCCCGAGTCTGGTTCGCCTGCAGCGTCGTGCAAATTATCGGGTTGGGGTTCCCAATGGCAGCACAGCTCTGTTTCGGCACGACGGTGTGTTGCGGCAGGGCTTCCAGGTGGTCGATATAAGCGCCAATGGCGTGTTGCTCTGCGCCGAAAGGCAACAGCCCCTGGCGGTCGGCAGCAGGCTGGGTAACCTGGAGCTTTTCTTTCCCGGCCCCAGAGACGGACAGGCCTCCGCGACTTCCATCACCATCCGCCAGGCAAGGGTAATGCGAACGGCCAGGGACGACAATAACAAAAAATACTGTTACGGTATCTTTTTTGAGTTGAGTCCTGGCGAGGAGGAGGTGCTGCTGCAGTTCGTGCGCCTTCGTGAACGCGAGCTGCTTCGCAAGGGCCTCAGCGATTGAGGCGATTTTTCAGGAGATCCGCCAGTACACCGTGCGGGAGCGCGGGCCGTCGAATTCGCAGAAGAAGATTTTCTGCCAGGTGCCGAGGCGGAGTCTGCCGTTTTCGATGAAGACCGTCACGGAGCTGCCCAGCAGGGAGGCCATGACGTGGGCCGGGGAGTTTCCTTCCTGGTGCAGATAGGGGTGGTTCATGGGTACCATGCCGCGCAGGGCCGAGATGATATCGGTCTGCACGGTGGGATCCGCTCCTTCGTTGATGGTCAGGCCGGCGGTGGTGTGCGGGTTGTAGAGGATGCAGATGCCGTCCTGCGCCGCGCTTTCCGTGACCGCCTGCTGCGCCTTGGCGGTGATGTCCAAAAAGTGCATGGTTTTGCTGGTGGAAACCGCAAAAGCTCCCGCGGCCATGGCTTCGCTCCTCCTTGTTTTTCCCCTGGTTTGCTAAGAAAATTGTCAGCTTATGGGTATAATAGATTGCGGAACGTGTCAAATTGATTATAGAACAATTTGAGATCGGCTTGTGTCGTTGCTTTGTCGGGGTTGGGCCCGGTTTTTGCCCTTGCGGACGATAATGACAACAAAGGAGGGGCCATGGTGGAAAAGATGTTGCGGAATCTGCGCTGGTTGGGGCATGATGCCTTTCTTCTTGCCGCCGGCGGGCTCCATATCTATATCGACCCCTTTCAACTCCCCGACGGTCTTCCCAAGGCCGACTTCATCTGCATCACCCATGAGCACTATGACCATTGCTCTCCTGCCGATGTGGAGAAGATCCAACAGCCAGCCACGATAATCGTCACCGAGGCCCAGGCGGCCGCCAAGCTTACCGGGCAGGTCGAAATTCTGAAGCCCGGGGAGAGCTGCAGCGTGGCAGGGGTTGGCATTGAGGCGGTTCCCTCCTACAACATCAATAAAAAGTTTCATCCCCAGGCGAATCGTTGGCTTGGTTTTGTCATCACCGTTGCGGGCGTCCGCCTCTATCATGCCGGCGATACCGATCTGATTCCGGAGATGAGGGAGATTCGCGCCGATATCGCCCTGTTGCCGGTTTCCGGCACCTACGTCATGACTGCCGAGGAGGCGGTGCAGGCCGCCCTGCTCATTCAACCTCAGGTCGCAATCCCCATGCATTTCGCCGCCATCGTCGGCACGGAAAATGATGCGGAGCGTTTTGCCGCCGGACTCTCCGGGCGGATACGGGTGGAGATTCTTGCCAGCAGAAAGTGAGCAATATTTTCCGATCTGTTTGCGGGTACAGGGGCGTCCCTGTTGCGTCATCGGCGGCGGCCGGGTGGGCGAACGCAAAGTGCAGGGGCTCCTGGCCCATGGCGCCAGGGTGACGGTGATCAGCCCGGAATTGACAGAGGGGCTTGCCGCGCTGCGGGAGGCCGGCAGGATTGCCTGGCTTCCCCGGCCCTATCGGAAAGGAGATCTGGCTGGCGCCTTTCTGGTGATCGCCGCCACCGACGATCCGGAGGTGCAGGAGCAGGTACATGCCGAGGCGGAAGAGCGCAATACCCTGCTCAATGTCGCCGACGTGCCGAAATGGTGCAATTTCATTCTTCCTGCCACGGCGCGACAGGGCGACTTGGCGGTTTCCGTTTCCACGGCCGGGAAGAGTCCGGCCCTGGCCAGGAAATTGCGACAGTCCCTTGAGGCTCAGTTCGGGCCGGAATACGCGGTGCTGGTGAATATCCTCGGGGCCTTGCGTGATCTGGTCATGGTCGGCGGCAGGACGCACGCGGAAAACAAGGTGCTCTTCGGTCGCCTGGCAGAGCTTGAGATGGCCGCCTGGATCAGACAGGGCCTCTGGGAGCGGATTGCCGGACATGTCCGGGAGGTGTTGGGGCCGGAGACGCCCCTTGATTGTCTGGAGGCGGCCAGGGAAGAGTACAAGAACCTTTCGGGGACGGTAAAATGACTCTGTTTTTTCAGCTCACGCTCTATGTGTATCTGCTGGCCACCGCAGCCTATCTGGCCTATTTTTTCACGCAGAACAAACAGGCGCGGCTCATTGCCCGGTCGCTTCTTCTCGGCGCGGGCATTATCCATACCGGCTATTTCGTGGCCCGCTACATCGTCGCCGGCCATACCCCGCTGACCAACAACCATGAGGCGGTTTCCTTCTTTGCCTGGTCCGTGACCTGGGCTTTTCTCTCCTTCCGCTGGCGCTATCAGGTGCGCAACTTCGGGGTGTTTGTCGCCCCCCTCATCTCCATCCTGATGCTGATCGCTTCTTTTGCCTCGCAGAAAATCATCCCCCTTCCTCCCGCCCTCAAGAGCAACTGGCTGCCGGTGCATGCCAGCATCGCCATTCTGGCCAATGGCTTCATGGCCCTGGCCTTCTGCGGCGGACTCATGTACCTGCTGCAGGAGCGGGAGATCAAGAAGAAAAAGTTCGGGATTTTCTACAGCCGGCTGCCCTCCCTGGAGGCGCTGGACAATCTGAACCAGCACTGTCTGGCGGTGGGCTTTCCTCTCCTCACCCTGGGCATCATTACCGGCTCGGTCTGGGCCAAGCAGGCATGGGGGGCATACTGGCAGTGGGACCCCAAGGAGACCTGGTCGNNGCCGACCTTGACCTTGCCGCTGTAGTCATCGGCCACGGCGTCAATCAGCGGGGCGATCGCCTTGCAGGGGGCGCACCAGGTGGCCCAGAAATCCACCAGCACCGGAATGTCGGATTGCAGTACCTCGCGGTCAAAATTGGCATCGGTAAAGGTCATCACGTTGTCGCTAGCCATGGATGCAGGCCTCCTTTAGGCAATGTATTCAACTTTTTGAATAATACTGCGGATCGGAAAATTTGCAAGCAAAAACGTCCGGCGGCAGAGCCGTACAAACGCCTGAAGCGGCATGAGAGCTGCTGCTGCAGCGCTGTGAAAAGTCATTGACGCTGGGTTGTGCTGGCACGTAGAATATCAACCTCATTAAAAAGCTGCTATTTCAAGCCGGGCAGGATCGCCTTGTTAGGTCCGCGCCCCTGGATGCCGTGCCCATGACCCACATATCTTTCTACCTGACCCTGGCCTTGTACGGTGTGACCACCCTGCTCTACCTGGCCTGCCTGCTGCGTTCAACCCCCTGCATGGCCGGTTTGGCCCGCAAACTGCTGGTGGCCGGTTTTCTGGCCCACTGTCTGGCGGTGATCCATCGCGCCATCGCCGCCGGTCATCTGCCGATTACCAACATGCACGAGTCACTCTCCTTCTTCGCGCTGTCGATCGTGGCGGCCTACCTGTACTTCGAGTTCCGTTTCAAGGTGACCAGTCTGGGTTCCTTTGTGCTGCCGCTGGTGCTGGTGCTGGTACTTGGATCCAGCGTCTTTCCCAGCGAGTTGCGCCCGCTGAATCCTGCCTTGCAGTCGGCCTGGATCTACTCCCACACCCTGCTGGCCTTCGGCGCCTATGCCTTCTTTACCATCGCCGGCGGCGTGGCCAGCATGTACCTGTTGCAGTCACATTTCCTGAAAAAGAAGCAGTTGGGCACCCTGTTTCAGAAACTGCCCTCGCTGGATACCCTGGACGAGATCGGCTACCGCTGTCTGACCTTCGGCTTTCCGATGCTGACCGTGGCGATCATCACCGGCGCCATCTGGGCCGCCCAGGCCTGGGGCAGCTACTGGAGCTGGGACCCCAAGGAGACCTGGTCGCTGATCACTTGGTTCATCTATGCCGCCATTCTTCACCAACGGCTTACCGTGGGCTGGCGGCGACGGCGGGCAGCGATCATGGCCATTGTCGGGTTTTCGGCAGTGCTTTTCACCCTGTGGGGGGTGACTTATCTGCTGGGGGGGGCGCATTCCTATGTCGGCTGAGAGCATCGGCATCATCGGAGTGAATCACAAGACCGCCCCGGTCGCCGTGCGGGAGAAGCTCGCTTTTTCCGGGGACTGTGCCGGGCCGCTCATGGCGCTCCTCGCCATTCCCGGCTGTCGGGAGTGCTGCTTTCTCTCCACCTGCAATCGGGTGGAGGCTATTTTTGTGGCCGAACAACCCGGTGAGGCAGCGGCGGCGGTACGGGGCTTTCTTTTTGCCAACGTCGGGATCTCCGATGAGGAGGCCAGGAAATACAGCTATTTCCATCAGGGAAAGGAGGCGGTCGATCATCTGTACAAGGTTGCGGCCAGCCTCGATTCCATGGTGGTGGGCGAGCCCCAGATACTCGGGCAGTTGAAGAATGCCTACAGGGAGGCGACCGAGCACAAGACAACCGGCGTGATCCTTAACCGCTTGCTGCACAAATCGTTTTCCGTTGCCAAGCGGATCCGCACCGAAACCAATATCGGCGGCAGCGCGGTATCCATCAGCTTTGCCGCCGTGCAGCTCGCCAAGAAGATCCTGGGCGGATTGCAGGACAAGAGCGTGCTTCTGGTCGGGGCCGGCGAAATGGCGGAGCTGGCGGCCGAGCACCTGGTCAGCCAGGGCATCGGCAGGGTGGTGGTGGCCAACCGAACCCTGGAGCGGGCGGCAAAGCTGGCCCGGCAGTTCAATGGCACTGCGGTGGGGCTTGCCGAGCTGCCCACCCAGCTGGCCGAGGTGGATATCATGATCAGCTCCACCGGCGCCACGGACCTCATCCTCAGGAAGGACGACGTGAAACCGCTCATGCGGCAGCGGCGGAACCGGCCGCTCTTTCTCATCGATATCGCCGTGCCGCGCGACCTCGATCCGGAGTTGAACGAAGTGGACAATGTCTATTTATACGACATTGACGACCTCAAAAACGTGGTCGAGGTCAACAAGGCGGAGCGGGAGCGGGAGGCGGCCCGGGCGGAAGGGATTGTCGCCGAGGAGGTTGTCAAGTTCGGCCTCTGGCTGGAGGGGATGGCGGTTTCCCCGACCATCGCGGCCCTGCGTCAGAAGGCAAACGCCATTCGCGAGGCCGAGGTGGCCAAAACCCTCGCCAGCTTGAAGTCTCTTTCCGATGCCGAGCGGAAGTCCATCGAGATGCTTGGCAACGCCATTGTCAACAAACTGCTTCACGAACCCACGCTGTTTTTGAAAAACAACTCCCCCCACGACAACGCGCAGGTGAAGTTGGCCTTTGTCCGGCAACTGTTCGGGTTGGACAAGGATGATGGGCAAGGGTAGGGAATTTTCTGGCCGGATATCCCCTTCTCTCCCTGCCGATGGCCACTGCGACAGGCGCGGCATGTGAAAATGTTTGACATGTCCTCTGCCGCTCGGTACAATAGCCTGCTTTGTCGCTGGACGGTTTTCCAGGCCATATCCTTGTTTTGTCGGGAAATTCCTGGGCCTGAAGTGTTTGGTGGCGTTCAGCTGCTGCAGGACAGCAAAAAGAGTCGAGAGCAAGGCCTGCCTGCGGGCGGGCCGCAACGGTATGCAAAAGGAAATGAATCATGA
This sequence comes from Desulfobulbaceae bacterium UBA2262, assembly GCA_002347185.1. Taxonomy (GTDB): domain Bacteria; phylum Desulfobacterota; class Desulfobulbia; order Desulfobulbales; family Desulfurivibrionaceae; genus UBA2262. Next base: position 29,688 of record DDXK01000092.1, read on the forward strand.
GCAAGAGAACCTTTCAACCCAGTAACCTGAAAAGACATCGGACCCACGGCTTCCGGACCAGAATGCAGACCAAGTCGGGGCGGGCCGTCATCAGCCGCCGTCGGGCCAAGGGGCGCAAGCGTCTGGCGGTCTAAGGCAATTCGCGCCGAGTGGTTCATCACTGTGAATCGGGGGAGGCTGGCATGTCATGATGACCCTTCCCAAAGCGGCGTTGCTGCGCAAATCCTGGCAGTACAAAAAAGTATACGACCAGGGACGGCGGTTGCGGGGGCAGGATTTCAGCTTGATTTTCCTGCCCAACGGCGCCGGGGAGTGCAGGCTGGGCATCAGCATTCACGGCGCAAGGACAGCGGTGCGCCGCAACAGGATCAAAAGGCTCATCCGGGAGTTTTTCCGTCTCGATCGCGGCCTTCTCTCCCCCTCTGCTGACGTGATTTTTGCCGTTCGTCCCGGCTTTTCCCTGAATTCTCTCCGCGAGGTGAATGAAGCAGTGCGTCTTCTGCTCGCGGGAGGGGCGGAAAAGAAAAGTTCAGCCGCCCGGGCAAAAGGCGCCAGCCCCTTGCTTCCAGAACCCGAGCCTGATGGTCGTGCGCCTGGCAAGGGGGTATCATGAAACAACTGTTCATTGCGCTGGTGCGGGGGTATCAGCTGTGCATCTCCCCCCTGTTCCCGCCTTCCTGCCGATTTTCCCCTACCTGTTCACAGTATGCCATTGAGGCGATTTCCCTGCATGGGGCAACGTACGGGCTTTATCTCGCGATCCGCCGCATCCTGAGGTGCCATCCCTTTCATCCTGGCGGATTTGATCCCGTGGACAGGTCTTCCCGAGGCGGCCCGATAGCGTCTCTCCCGCGCACGCCCAAAAAATTTGACTCTGACAAGGATTGACTTCATGGAAACACAGAGAATTTTTCTGGCCATTGCCCTGTCCCTGGCCATTCTGCTTGGCTATCAATATTTTTTTGTGCCTCCCCCCCCTCCGGTAAGTGAAGTTTCCTCCCCCGAGGCATCCGGCCCCGCACCCGCCACCGTCGCCCAGCCAATGCCGGTTTCCGGCCTTTTGGCTGCGCCGGTCCCGGCGTCTGCTGAGCGCGCGGGCAAGGATGTTGTTGTGGAAACAAGCCTTTATCGCGCGGTGATTTCGGAAAACGGCGGGGTGATCAAGAGCTTTCAGCTCAGGGAATACCGCGAGGCCCTTGCCCAGGACTCCGGAGCAAAGGAACTGGTGCGGACAAATCCGGCAGAGGGGCTGCCCCTCAATTTTACCTGGGGAGCGGAGCCCGGCGCCGTCGCGCCCGTCCTCTACGAGGCGGAGGCTGAGCAGGTCCGGGTGGGCAGGGACGGCGACGCGGAGCTGGTCATGCGCGGCAGGCTTGCCAACGGTGTCGAGATTGTCCGCAGCATGCGGTTCGACGATCAGCAGTACCTGATGCGGCTTTCCTTCGAAGTGCGCAACCCTGGCGAAGCCCCCCTGCAAGGCGCCCCCTATCTGGCCCTCCACAACCGTCCCTTTGTGAAGGGGAATCAATTTGTCTTCAGTGGTCCGGCCGTGCTGCTGGACGGGGTGCTCGAGGAGGTCGATCCCTCTGACGTGAAAAAGGAGGGAGGGCGGAGTTTCACCGGCCGGGTGGGCTGGGCGGCCTACGAGGACAACTATTTTCTCTGCGGGATTGTGCCGGAGACAGGCGCTCAGCACACGGCCCATTTTGCCGTGGCCCCTGATGACCGGGTGGCCACCGTCCTGGCCGGCGCCGCCGATATCATTCCCCCCGGCGGCAGTCAGCAGTACAGCTACAGCTTCTACTTCGGTCCGAAAAGGCTTTCTTCCCTGCGGGACGCCGGTCATGAACTGGATCGGAGCGTCAATTTCGGCTGGTTTGATTTCATGGCCAAGCCGACCCTCTATCTTCTCAACTTTTTCCATGGCTATGTCGGCAATTACGGGGTGGCAATCATTCTGGTGACCGTGCTCATCAAGCTTCTTTTCTGGCCCATCGCCCAGAAGGGAATGAAGTCGATGAAGACCATGCAGAAGCTGCAGCCAAAGATGGCCAAGATCCGTGAGAAATATCAGGATGACAAGCAGCGGCAGCAGCAGGAGATGATCAAGCTCTACCAGACCTACAAGGTGAATCCGGTTGGCGGCTGCCTGCCGATGTTGATCCAGATCCCGGTTTTCTTCGCCCTGTACAAGGTGCTGCTCATGACCATAGAGCTCAGGCACGCTCCCTTTCTGCTCTGGATCAATGATCTGGCTGCCCCGGATCGATTGTTCATCGGGGTCGATATCCCCTTTCTCGGCGGCATTCCCGTGCTGACCCTGCTCATGGGCGCCAGCATGTTCCTGCAGCAGAAAATGACCCCCGCGACCGGTGATCCGACCCAGCAGAAGGTGATGATGTTCATGCCGCTCATCTTCACTTTCATGTTTTTGAATTTCGCTTCCGGCCTGGTACTTTACTGGTTCGTAAACAACCTGCTGTCCATTGCCCAGCAATATCTGATCAACCGGCAAGCTGATTGAGAGCGTATTCGGGAGGTCCCGGAATGCGCGGAGGAAGTGTTCTGCGGCGGTGGGCCTGCTTCGCGCTCCTGGCCGGAGCCCCTGAGTCCGAGAAGCGCCACTTGAAATGGAGGAATTGAGACGATGTCTGCCAAGATGGAATATAAGGGAACGGATGTGGAAGAGGCCATCGGCAATGCCTGCGCCGCTCTGAGTGTCGGCCGCGACGAGTTGGAGATCAGGATCGTCTCCACCGGCTCCACCGGAATTTTCGGGTTGGGCAAGAAAAAAGCGGTGGTCCAGGTTTCGCTTCGGAAGGAGCTACAGAGAGAAGCCGGCGTGGAGGAGCCTTCCGGGGTGCTGGTTGCGCAGGGCGAAGAGCAGGGGGCAGGGCGGCCGGCCGCGGCCAAAAAAACGGCGGCGGCCCAGAAAAAGGAAGGCGGGCAGCCGGGCGGCGAGAAGAAGGTCCATCCCCCCCGCAAGGCCGTGCCCAAGGAGGCGGCGGTGGCCCCGGATGCTCTGGAGGTCGACGAGCAGGAGGATGTGGTGGGCGATCCGGTGTCGCCCGAGGAGATGGAGGCAATCCGGCAGGATCTTGCCCGCATCCTGGAGCTGATGGGCTGTCCGTCCGCCATCGCCATCGAGCAGGACCAGAACAACAAGGTCCACGCCCATATCACAGGGGAATTCACCGAGGTGCTGGTCGGGCCCGAGGGGCAGACCCTGGATGGCCTGCAGTATCTCCTGCGGAAGATCATCACCAGGAAGTTTTCGCAGAAGGTGCTTTTCGCCCTGGATGCCGGCGATTTCAGGGTCAACCGCATGCAGGAGCTGCAGGAGCGGGCCTTGCGCCTCGCCCAGGAGGTCAAGGAAACCGGAAAGACCCGGACCATTCCCGCCATCAACCCGGCGGAACGGCGAATCGTGCACATGGCGCTGCAGAGCGATACCGAAATCAGAAGCCGCAGTGTCGGCGAAGGGCTTTTCAAGAAGGTCCTCATCTATTTGCCCGGAAAGGGCCGCAGGAGGGCGCCGAGAAAACGGAGGCCCGGAAGCGAAAAGCGGCAGGCGCAGGATTCCTGATTCGGGTTCGCTCAGCAGCGAGAAGAAAAAAGGCGTTGCGCCAGCCCTGGCTGAACGCCACCCTGAAAAAGGCCACTGTATGGGCATGCCCGACTACCACGAGGCGACCATCGCCGCCATCGCCACCCCGCCGGGAGCCGGAGGTATCGGGATCATCCGCTTGAGCGGCCGCAACTCCCTCGCAATCCTCCGTCAGCTCTTCCAGCCCAAGAGTTCCTTCCCCCGGTTCACCAGTCACAAGCTCTACTACGGCAGCCTCGTCAATCCGCGCACTGGCGCGGTGGTCGACGAGGTGCTCGGCGTCTATATGCGCGGGCCGCATACCTATACCCGCGAAGATGTGGTGGAGATCCACTGTCATGGCAGCTATCTGGTGCTGGAAGAAATCCTCCGCCTGGTGCTGGCCTTTCCCGGCACCAGGCTTGCCGACCCCGGCGAGTTCACCAAGCGGGCCTTTCTGAATGGGCGCATCGACCTTACCCAGGCGGAGGCGGTTGCTGATCTCCTTGCCGCGAAGACCAAGGAGGGCGCCAGCCTGGCCGTATCCCAGCTCAAGGGCGGCCTGCATACCGAGATAGAACGGGTGCGTGATTTCCTCCTTGCTCTCCGCGCCATCATCGAGGTGGCCATTGATTTTCCCGAAGAGGATGTGGAGATCCTCGATGGAGTCGCCTTGCGGCAGCGGCTTGCCGGCGAAGCGCTGGAGCCGCTGCGGCGCTTGCTTGCCCGCGCCGACGAGGGCAGGATCCTCCGGGAAGGCGTTGCCGTGGTGATTCTCGGCCGGCCCAACGTGGGCAAGTCGAGCCTGCTCAACTGCCTGCTGCGGGAAGAGCGCGCCATAGTCACCGAGATCCCGGGAACCACCCGGGATACCATCGAGGAATATCTGGACATCGGCGGCATCCCCATCCGTCTTGTCGACACGGCGGGGATCCGGGAAGCGGCGGAGGCGGTGGAAGAGATCGGCATCAGGCGGGCCAGGCAGAAGCTGGAGGAGGCTGAACTGGTGCTGCTGGTTCTCGACGCTTCCGCGGGAGTGCAGGAGGCCGATCGCAATCTTTTTGCTGTAACTGCCGGAAAAAAAATTGTTATGGTAGTGAATAAGATCGACCAGGCGGAGGACGGGATACTGGACGACTGCGAACGGTTTTTCCCCGGGGTGCCGCTGGCCGCCACCTCCGCAAAGACAGGGGAGGGCATTGCTGCCCTGGAAGAGGTGCTTAAGGCCGTGCTGATCGGGGAGGCGGCTGGCCTGCACGAGGCGGGCCGGCCTGCTCCCAATGCTCGCCATGTTGCCGCCCTCTCCCGTGCCGTGGCCGCGTTGTTGCGGGTTGAGGAGGGATTGGCGCAGGCGCTGGCGCCGGACCTGCTGGCCATTGATCTGCAGGAGGCGCTCGACCATCTCGGCGATATAGTTGGCGAGACGACCACCGACGATGTCCTGGATATGATTTTTGCCAAGTTCTGCATCGGGAAGTAGCAGGAGTGCCGTTGAGGGGAAACGCCATGGGGCCAGGCAAAAAAGGGAAAGATCTCGATCTTGACCAGCAGGTTGATTTTTTACGGAAAATCAGCTTTTTCCATGGGTTTGACAACCATGAACTCAAGCAGTTCCTGCAGGTGAGCAAATGGTTGCGCGTCCCGGCCAATACCATGATCATCAAGGAGAACACCACGGAGCGGGCCTTTTATATCCTGGTGAAGGGTGAGGTACGGGTGGAAAAGCAGCTTCCCGGCGGGAAGTCGATCCATCTGACCACCCTTGCCACCGGTGACTGCTTCGGCGAGATGGCCCTGGTCACGGAAATCAAGAGAACCGCCGACGTTGTTGCCAATCGCGAGTCCTTTATCCTCCGGGTGGAGCCCGACATTGTCAACACCTCCAACGTCTTTCTGCAGCTCAAATTTTACAAGCGTTTCTGCGAAAGTCTGGTGACCCGCCTCGACCTTGCCAATAAAAAGGTGGCTGGCGGCAAGGAAAGCGAAGAGAGTGGTTCTTCCGTGCTCCAGAAGGTCTTCGCCGATCAGGGCGCCCAGGAGGCCTCCCGGATCGCCCTGGTCAGGGAGCAGGGGCAGGCGGCAAAGGCGGGCAGGCAGAAGGGCGCTGACCGGGCAAGGCAGGAACTGGTCCTGCCCCCCCTGCCGGACAAGGAAAGCCGCCTGACCCCGTCAAAGCTCTATCCCAAGGTACATCCCGAGAGTATGCTGCCGGTGAATCCGTTGGTGGCGGCCGAACTCGCCCGCTTGCTGGAGAACGGCGCGGAAACTGAAAATACCCGGCGCCTCGCCGACCTGATCTCCATGGATCCCGTTCTGGCCAGCAGGGTCATCCAGACCGCCAATTCTCCCTTTTTCCGACGGGCCAGCATGGTGGGCACGGTGCCGCACGCCATGGTTATCGTTGGCGTGAAGCAGGTGCAGGAAGTGGTGGACAGCACGATCCGTTCGGCAAAAGGAGTTGCCGCCTTCAGCGGCTTTGCGACGGTGGCCCGCGATTTCTGGCAGCATGCGGTGGTGGTGGGGCGGATTGCCGAGCTGCTCAGGGAGGTGATCCGGGTCAATACTTCCGCCGATCTTTATCTCTGCGGGCTGCTGCACGATCTGGGCATGCTGGTTCTGGACGGGATTTCGCCCAATTTCTACCCGCAGCTTGCCAGGCCGCCGGAAGAGTTTCGGGATGTGGTCAAGGCGGAAAAGGAATATATCGGTGTCGACCATGGCCAGGCAGGCGTATGGCTTGCCGAGGGCATTGGCCTGCCGCAGCCCTATCTCGACGTGATGAAGTATCACCATCTGCCGGAAAAGGCGACGACCAATCCCCTGCCCGTGGCCCTGGTGAATCTCGCCAATCTTTTCGCGTCCCTGAAGGGGGTCTGCATGGGGCAGCCCGGGGTGACGGAGCAGGATATCCTGCGCTCCTTCGCCTGGGTCCTGATCCAGGAGCAGCACAAGCCGTTCCTGGAGGTCAACACCAGCCAGTTTGTTTCCTCTTTTCTGGGGGAGTTGGACAAGACCTGGGAGGGCCTCACCGGCGATCTGCTCGTCCAGTAGGCTTGCCGCTGGCTGCGGCGTTCAGTCCATGGGGGTGAACTGGTCCTTGCTTGCGCCGCACACCGGGCATTTCCAGTCGTCCGGCAATTCCGCGAACGGGGTTCCCGGAGCGATGCCGGAATCGGGATCTCCATCCACCGGGTCATAGACATAGCCGCAGACTGAACATTCGTAACGTGACATGGAAAACTCCTTTTGCGTTTTACGGCACCAGTCGTGTGCTGAACGCGACTGGTGCCGAGGAAGAAAATCGCGGGGCGGGCTTTAGCCTCTTTCTATTAAATAGAAGCATCGTGGGTGGCGTCAACGATTTTCCGCGGCAGGGGCTGCGCCATGATGTCCGTGCATGATTGGGGAGTTGCGCATGTTTACAAAGGAAGTGGTGCTGGAAAAGGAACGGATTGCGAGCAGGGTGAGAGAGCTCGGTCAGGCGATCACCCGTGATTACGCAGGGAAACCCCTGGTCCTGGTGGGAATCCTCAACGGGGCATTCATATTTCTCGCCGATTTGGTACGGGAGATCGATTTGCCCATTGCCATCGATTTCATCCGCGTCGCAAGCTATGGCAACAGTACCCGCTCTTCCGGGTCCATCAGATTCAGCAAGGATCTTGAGCTCGCGGTGGCGGGCAAGAATGTGCTGCTGGTGGAGGATATCGTTGATACCGGACGGACCATTGCCTGCCTCTGCGACATCCTGGTCGCGAAAAAGGCCGCCTCGGTGCGGATCTGCGCCCTCATCGACAAGAAGGAGAGGCGGGAAGTGCCGGTCGCCGTCGATTATGCGGGCTTTGCGATACAGGAGGGCTTTCTGGTCGGGTATGGACTCGACTGCGCCGAGCAGCACCGGCATTACCCGGCGGTCTACAAGATCACCGGCGGAATTTGAAAATGTCCTTGCTTCAGGAAAAAGACCGGAAATACCTCTGGCATCCCTACACCCAGATGCATGACTATGCCGAGCGGGATCTCCTGATCATCGACCGGGCGCAAGGGGTGCGTCTTTATGACGAAAAGGGCCGGGAATACTTCGACACCATCTCTTCCTGGTGGTGCATCGTGCACGGCCACAATCATCCCACCATCAAGGCGGCCATTGCCCGGCAGCTCGAGAAGGTGGAGCAGGTGCTGCTTGCCGGCACCAGCCATGAGGGGGCGATTCTGCTTGCCGAAAAGCTGGTCGCACTCACCCCGGCAAAGCTTGCCAAGGTCTTTTATTCGGACAACGGCTCAACAGCCTGCGAGATCGCCATCAAGATGAGCCTGCAGTACTGGCAGCATGTTGGTGAGCCGCAGCGCAGGGAGCTGGTTGCCCTTGCGCGCGGCTACCACGGCGACACCATCGGCACCATGAGTCTGGGCGGGGTCCCCGAATTTCACGGCGCCTTTGCGGGCCTGCTTTTCGATTCCCACCGTCTGCCCTCGCCCTACTGCTACCGCTGTCCCGTGGGTTGCCAGCAGGAGAGCTGCGACTGTGAATGCCTGGCCCCCTTTGCCAAGCTCCTGGCGGAAAAGGGGGAGAAGATCGCCGTCCTCATCGTGGAGCCGCTTATCCAGGCAGCCGGCGGCATGCTCATCTATCCAGTCAAGCATCTGCAAAAGGCGGCCGCCCTCTGCAAGGAGTACGGGGTGCATCTGATTCTCGACGAGGTGGCCACCGGCTTCGGCCGCACCGGCACCATGTTCGCCATGGAGCAGGCCGGAGTGGTGCCGGATTTTCTCTGTCTGTCCAAAGGGTTGACCGGCGGCTGTCTGCCCATGGCCGCCACCCTGACCACCGATGCGGTCTATCAGGCCTTTTATGGGGATTACGCCGAGGAGAGAACTTTTTTTCACGGCCATACCTTTACCGGGAACCCGGTGGCCGCGGCGGCGGCCCTTGGCAGCCTGCAGATCTTTGCCGAAGAGGATACCCTTGCGCATCTGCCTGAAAAGATCCGCTTCCTGCAGGGCAAAATGCGGCGCTTCGCCGACTTGCCCTGGGTGGGGGACCTGCGCCAGCTCGGGATGATCTGTGCCCTGGAGCTGGTCAGGGACAAGGCTGGGAAAACCCCCTATGCCCCGGCCGAGCGGGTGGGCTGGCCGATCTATCTGGCCGGTCTCAAGGAGGGGCTCCTTCTGCGGCCCCTCGGCAATGTGATTTACCTCTGGCTGCCCCTCTCGACGACCCTTGCCGAGATTGAAGAAATTACGGAAAGGGTGTGGCGGGTACTCTCTGATTCGCGTAATATCAAGGGGTGGTGAAGCCGTCCGGAACATCAGGGCGCCTGTAGCTCAGCTGGATAGAGCATCGGCCTTCGAAGCCGAGTGCCGGGGGTTCGAATCCCTCCGGGCGCGCCAAAAAAACAATATGTTGTGCGTGTTTGGTCACTCTTTGATTGGGCAGTAATTTCTATTTTTTGTCCCATGGATGTCCCAATCTTGTCCATCAGGGCGAAATGGTGCGCGGCGCCGTCGAGGCTGCCCTGCCGCGGTGTCCCAGGCCATACTCCCCTTCTTTTTTTCTGCGCTTTTCTGCTCCGCCCCTTGATTTGCCTGTTGTCAATGCCGGCCTCCCCTGGCACCTTCCTCTGGCGGCAGGGCGCGGTCGTGTGCCTATTTTCCGCAGCAGCCCGGCCCTGGCCCTTACATCAAAAGCCGTGAGCAAGAGTTATGCATATCACCGAACGGTTGGACAAGGAAATGGAGCTCTACGAGCAGGAGTATCTTCAGAAGTGCTGGGCGATCTATCTCGGCCGCAAGGAGATGAAGGAGCTGCTGGTCTGGGCCAGGGAAAAGGGCCTTTACGACAGTGAAGACCTTGAGGGGCGGAACCGCCCGCAGTACAAGGGGGCTCTCGTCTATGCCGTCAACGATGACACGCACCTGAACGTCGATTAGGATGCCTTCCTTTTTGCTTCCTGGTTTGCCTATCCGTAGCGCAGCTCCAGTTCGTTCAGGAGAGTATGGATGTCTTCCCGCCGTTGCGCCGCTTCGATCCGGCCGCGGATGGACTTGGCACTGGTCGCGCCGCGAAAGTATTTCCAGGCGTGATTCCTTATCTTGGCAAGCTCAGCCTTTTCGCCGAGCTGCTCCTCGATCAGGGCCAGGTGGCGGCGCAGGGTCCTGATCCGAAAGGCCATTGACGGCTGCGGATTTATCCGGTCCGAAAAGATCCAGGGCGCGCCCAGGGCCGCCCTGCCCAGCATCATCCCGTCACAGCCGGTTCTGGCCTGCATGGCCAGCGCCTCTTCCCGATTTTTCAGCTCGCCGTTTCCGATGACCGGGATGGCGACCATTTTTTTGATTTCCGCCACCAATCCCCAGTCTATTTCGCCACTGAAGCCGTCGCTCCGGGTCCGGGCGTGGATGGCAAGGGCCTGAACCCCGGCATCCTCCGCCATCCTGGCAAGCCTTGGCGCGGTGATGGTCTCGTGATTCCAGCCCGAGCGGATTTTCACCGTTACCGGCTTTCTGCTCTCCCGGCAGACCTGGGTCATGATTTTTTTTGCCAGGGGCAGGTTGTTCATCAGGGCGGCGCCGGCCCCTTCCTTGAGCACCTCCTGCATGGGGCAGCCCATATTGATGTCGATGATATTACCCGGCAGCTCCGAGAGCAGGGCGGAGGCCTCTCCCATCAGGACCGGATCGCTGCCGTACAACTGGATGGCAAGGGGCTGGTCGGCCGGAATGGTGGCGAGCAGGGCGGCATGGTCGGCCGGATGGTGCAGCAGGCTTTCGGCGTTGATCATTTCCGAGTAGCAGAGGCCTGCCCCGAACTCTCGGCAGAGCAGGCGGAAGGGCAGATCGGTGCAGCCGGCCATGGGGGCGAGGACCAGGGGGGGTTTGAGGGTGAGGGGACCGATAGTCCAAATCATTGCCTGACCTGTGGGGCGCCCGGATGCGTCCGGATGGCGTGGCCTCGAGCGTGGTGAGGGGGGAAAACGAACCCCCCTGCCGGGTTCGTGAGGGTTGGCTGTGTGGCCTTTGGTGGTGGGCAAGGCGCCGACCGGCACAGGGAATACACTATAGAGCCTGTGCGAGAGAATGGCAAACAGGAAAGCATGGCCACGCAAGGAAGGGAGGAAAATGCTTGCAAATCATTAAGAGATAAATTAAATACTGAATTCTGCTGTTGCAGTATTAAATTAAATTCTTTTTAACTTTTCGACTGATTGAGCGTGGGAGAATTGACCATGAAGGAAGCGCGGAATAAAAAAATCATTCAGTGGTTGCTGGCGCCACTGGTGCCCCTGGTCATCATCGGAGGTCAGTTCTATCCCTATCTTGGCTTCATCCCCATAGCCCTGCTTGGGGTTATGATGGTGCTCGTCTTTTCCCGGGGCCGGTTTTACTGCGGCTGGATCTGCGCCATGGGGGCATTCCACGAGCGAATTCTGGCGCGGATCAGCAGAAAGGAAAGGATGCTTCCTCTTTTCAAGGCAAGCTGGTTCAGATGGTTGGTTTTTGTTCTGATGATGGGCCTGCTCGTTTCCCGGCTCATTTTGGCTGGCGGCAATCCAGAGAAGATCGGCGCCACCTTCGTGATGATGTGGACGCTCTCCACCTTTCTGGCCGTTGGTCTGGGGCTGTTCTGGAAGCCGCGCTCCTGGTGCAAGATTTGTCCCATGGCGACCTTCCAGGGCCTTTTCCCTTCCTGCAATTATGTGTTGCAGGTGGCGTCGAGCTGCAAGCAGTGCGGCATCTGCGAGAAGGTCTGTCCGTTGGAAATGAACCCGGGAGCACACAGGGAAAAAGGCTTTGTGGAGAGCGGCAAGTGCATGCGCTGCGCCAACTGCGTGCAGAATTGCCCGCGCCAGGCCCTTGCCTTCGGCCCGGCCCCGCAGGGGGAGTGCTCGGATCTCTTCAATTTCGGAGGAAGGGCCAGGGCCATCCAGTAGTCGCGGTTTTTCCCGATTGTGAAAAGGCGTTGCCGGCATTGGTCGGCAACGCCTTTTTTTTGTTTCCGCGGGGAGCGCAGGGCAGGATGTGTGAACGCCAAAAAAAAGGAAGCCGACTTTGCGGGGAGTCGGCTTCCTTTTAGGAGAAAGGAGATAAGAGTTGTTTATCTTGCACAGTTTATTTAGCAAAGCCTGTGCCATGGGAAGGTGTTTTTCTTCGTTGTTTTTTTATTCATAAAAACAAACGGTTGCGGGAAGTGGCCATTTGGGCGAAAAAAGCCGTGGTACAATTTTTTGAACTCCCTGGGGAGCGCCCGCCAGAGATTTTGGGGAAAGCTGCATGATTCCAGGTCATTGTCTGTGGGCCCGTTTTTTGTACTCGGGGAATGCTGGTTTTTGTCCGGGTTTCGCAAAAGACTTTGCACGGGATTCGCAGGGGGGAGAGGATGAGGGGGGTACAAAAAATTGTACACGTGCCGGGCGGCTCTTCCGGGTGGCGTACCAGTCGAAATTCCTGGGCTGGAAGGCTGTGTGGCCTCCCGGCCGCAAGGGCCGCAACCCGGCGGTTAGATGCGTATTCTTTCCACCCAGGAGGACCGGCAAGTTGCCGCTGCTGCGACATTTTGTCTTTGTTGGTTGTGTGGCCGTGCGGTTTTTGTGGGGCCACCATCTAACACCATGGAAATACAAAATATTTAGCTGGTAAAAAAAATGAAATATTCTTATAATGGCCAAGGTGAGTATTTTAGTATGGGATATTCTAGGGGGAGTTGGATATGAGAGAATGGTTTGACAGTCTCAGCCTGCGGGTAAAGCTTTTTCTTCTGGTTGCCTTTGTTTCCATCTCGTTGATCTGCAGCATCGTCATCGCCCAGTTCATCATCCAGCGCGTACAGATTGGCGGCAGAACCTACTCTGGGATAGAGATGAAGATGGAGTATGTCGACAAGATTGCCCGGGTCCGCCTCAACCTCAATCTTCTCAACAGCATACTCCGCTCCCAGATAATCGATTATGACCCGGAGGCCCTGAGCGGACTCAGGACTACCCAGACCAGGCTTGACGAAGCCCTCGCCGAGATGCGCGAAAGCATTGCCGATACCAGTGGCGGCAGGAAGCTTTTTTGCGGTTCCTGCCATGGCATGGAGGTGGCGGCCGAGGTTGTTTCTTCCTACGAGCAATTGGTCTCCTCCTGGGAGGTGATGGGGAAGCTTATCAACGAAACCATGCTTCCTGCCCTGGAGAGGGGCGACTCCGACAGTGCCCTTGAGGTGCTGGAAGATGAGTTTTTCGAGCATTATTACAACCTGATGGGCAGCACCAAGAGCGCAGTCGATCAGCTTCGGGAAGGCACAGGCCTGATGAAGGAAAAAACCATCGCCGAGGTGAAATTGTTCGGACTCTTCTTCGCCGTGGGGGGAGTGATCACCATCGTCGTGGTCGTTGCCTTCTCGATCTTTTTTGTCCAGATGATTGTGCGGGTGATCAACAACATCGTCCAGGAGCTTGAATTGAGCGCGGATAGAATCTCCGCGGAAGCGCAGGCCACGGCCAGCACCTCGCAGACCCTTGCGGAAATGGCCTCGCAGATGGCCGCCTCTCTGGAGGAGACCAGCGCCTCGCTGGAGGAGATCACCGCCATGGTGCAGCAGAATGATCACAACTCCTCGGAGGCCAACGCCTCCATGAAGCAGAACGCCGATATCAGCGCCAGGGCCAACAGCAACGTGGCGGCGATGCAGCAGTCCATGCAGCACATCAAGAAGGACAGCGACCAGATTTCCACCATCATCAACGAGATAGAGGGGATCGCCTTCCAGACCAACCTGCTTGCCCTCAACGCGGCCGTGGAGGCGGCCAGGGCGGGAGAGCACGGGGCCGGTTTCGCAGTGGTGGCGGATGAGGTCCGGAATCTTGCGCAGCGGACAGCCGAGTCTGCCCGGAATTCCAATGAGTTGATCGAACGGGCCATTGCCAACGTCAACGATGGCCTGAAAAAGGTCAATGAGGTGGTTGAGGAGTCGCGGGACGTGGTGGATGGTTCCCGCAAGGTCGGAATCCTGGTGGAGGAGATTTCCTCCGCCTCCCATGAGCAGACCCAGGGGATTGTGCAGATCAACAAGGCGATGACGGAAATGGACAGCGGCACCCAGCAGATGGCCGCCAATGCCGAGGAGCTGGCCGCGGCTTCCGAGGCGGTCACCTCGCAGACGCTGATGCTCAGGGACAATATCCTGATGCTGACCAATCTGGTCGAGGGAAAGAAGGGTTCGTCCCGGCGTGGTGCCGGCCTCCCCGCCCTCGGCGAATAGGTGCCTTGGGCCGCAGGCCCAAAGGTTTTGCTTTTTCCGCAGGGAGGCCGCGCCGGGAGTTGGCTCGGCCTCCCCTTTTTTTGTCCGCCCGGCAAGGAGGGGCGAGCGGGTCCTCTTTGCCGCAAAAGGGCATGGTTCCGCGCAGCAGCGCCGGCGGCCTGAGGTTGTGTAATGAACTATTTCCTGGCCGGAGACCTGGGCGGCACCAAGACCGTCCTCGCCCTCTACCGAATGGATGCCGGCGGCTGCCAGCTTCTTCGCTCCCGTCGTTTTGCCAGCAGTGAACATGCCGACCTTGAAAGCCTCGTCGCCATTTTTCTTGCCGAGTGCCCCGAGGCCCCGATTCTTGCCGCCTTCGGCGTGGCCGGCCCGGTGGTTGCCGGAGAGGCCCGCATCACCAATCTGGGCTGGAGCGTAAGCTGTCGACGGCTTGCGGCGCGTTTTCATTTTGCCGAAGTGCTGCTGCTCAATGATCTCGTCGCCCTTGCCGAAGCCGTGCCGTCCCTGGGGCCGGAGGATCTCCTGGTGGTCAACCGCGGCGAACCCGCGCCGGAAGGGGCCATGGCCATTCTCGCGCCAGGCACCGGGCTTGGCGAGGCCAGCCTCTGCTGGGATGGAGAGCGATACCGTGCCTATCCCTCTGAGGGGGGGCATGCCGATTTTGCGCCATTGACCCTCCAGCAGGAGGAGTTGCGGCGTTCCCTGCAGGCCGGTTTCGGACATGTGAGTTATGAGACGGTGTGCTCCGGACTGGGAATCCCCCGTATCTATACCTTTCTTCGCGAGACCGGCGGCCGCGGGCTCCCGCCGCGGCTCGCCGCCGAGCTGGTGGGTGTTGCCGACCCCACTCCCGTTCTGGTGCGGCATGCCCTGGAGCATGGATGCGAGCTCTGCCAGGAGGCCCTCTCGCTCTTTTTTTCAGTGCTCGCCGCCGAAGCCGGCAATGTGGCCTTGAAATTTCTTGCCACCGGCGGCGTCTTTCTGGGGGGCGGGCTTTTGCCCCGCCTCCTGCCGCTCTTTGATGGCAGCCATTTCATGGAGGTCTTTGCCGGCAAGGGGAAAATGGCGGATCTGCTTTGGCGTATGCCGGTACAGATCATCACCAGGGAAAATACTGGGCTCATGGGGGCGGCTGTCGCCGCCCATCGGCGGCTGAGTGCAGGGGCAGGGAGGGAAGCCCGATGTCGATAAGGGATCTGGCCCGCGAGCTCTATCGGGCCAAGCAGCAGGTGGAAAGGCTTGAAAAGGAGCTGGCCCAGGCATCCCCTGTCGAGGAGGAGCGCCTGCAGGCGGAGCTCGGGGAGGCCCGGGAGGAGTGGCGGCTGATCCGCAACATGATCGAGGGGCGTAAAAGCGGGCCTGCATTGCCGAGAAAATATTAGCCGAGGTGCATTTCTTTCGGGCAGGGCCTCACTCCTCACCAAGTTTTTTTCTTGCCAAGAGGATAAGCCCGCGCTAACCTGTTAATGGTAATTCTTACTATTAACAGATGGAGGCTTTCCATGTGTATCGAGGTCCGGAAAACATGTGAATGCGGTGCGCACAGGGTGCAGTTCCACCTGCGGGACAATCTCATGCAGCCGGAGGTGATAGAGCGTCTTTTTTGTCCCTCCTGTTCGCGGGATGCCGTTTTTGATGGAAAATCAATGCTCAACGACAACGGCTGGGTCATCGCCTACGACATGACCCTGGCCAGGATGCTGGCGGCGGGACGGATCGCGTGTGCCAGCGAGGCGATGAGTCCGGCGTTTCTCTTTGATCACGGCTATGCCTGCTGGCTGGAGCTCTATCCCGGCGAGCGGGAAGAGATCAGGGAGGAAAAGGAGCGGATCATGGCCCTGCGCGAGGAAGATCAGAAGCGTTATCTCGAGGTGATCCAGTGTTGGAATATCGAGCGGGTGGCGAGGCTCAAGGAGGCGGGCTGGCGCAAGGCGCTTGCCGCCTGAGGCGGATCAGGAATGCATCAAAGCAAAACGGCCCGGTCAACTCCCGGGCCGTTTTGCTTTGGGGCTGAAGGGGGGGGTCAGCCTTCGGCCCTGGCAAGCAGGATAAGGATTTCCAGGTTGGCCGAGCCGGGGAACATGTCCAGCGGGACGATGCGTTCCGGCCGGTAGCCCTGATGCTGCCAGTCCCTTAGCGACTTGGGGATCTGGTCCACCCCGCAGAAGATGTGCAGCACCTTCCCGGGCCCGCGCGCCGCCACCTCCTTGACTACACCAGGCAGCGGCCCCTGGCGGGGGGGATCGAGGATCACCGCTTCCGGGCCGGAGGGCGGCGGCAATTCCCGGTCGAGAAAGGAGGCGGTGATCCTGCGGGCCAGACATTTGACCCTGCCACCGCGCTCGCGGTTGATTTTGCTGTTTTCCTGCGCTGCCCGGATCGAGGGGCCCTCGCCGTCGACGGCCAGAACCTGCCGGTAGTCGGGGGCGAGGAAGAGGCTGAAGAGCCCGTAGCCGCAGTAAAGATCGAGCAGATCCTCGCTGGCGGCAGGCCGCAGCAGCTCCCGTGCCTTTGTGAGCATCGGTTCCACCATGGCCTCGTTGATTTGCGAGAAGGAGGTGGGGTGGAAAAGGTAGCGGAGCCCCGCGAGGGTGACCGCCAGCTTGTCCGGGCCGAAGAGTTTTTTGAAGTGCAGGGTCTCCGCCGGCCGGCTGCTCTCCAGATAATAATCAGACTTGCTCGGATCCAGATAGACAAAGGCCGCCACCGGCGGCTGCGGCAGCCTCTGCAGGTGTTCGCCCAGCATCTTCAGCTTGCGGACCAGAGGGCCGTTCAGCATGTCCACGTTGAAGATCACCGCCCGCTCCGCATAGCTTCCCCGGATGATCAGATAGTTGAGATGGCCGGCCACCAGCCGATAGGTCGCCTCGCTGAGCTTTTTTTGCAGAAAGGCAAAGAGTTCGCCATGTTCTGCCGGTTCCAGAGGCGAGGACTCAAAGGGCTTGCCTTTTTTTGGCAGGGCTGCTTTGTCGCCGAAGAGCAGGTAAAGGGTGGATCCGTGCAGCAGCCCCCGCCGCTTCGAGGTGGTGCGGTAGCCGCGGGCTCTGGGCGAAGGGATGATCTTTTCCGGCTGCCCGGCCAGGCGGTGGTGCTTCCAGAAAAGGGCGAGCCCCTGGTTCTTGATGGCAAGCTCGCTGTCGTATTCAAGGTGCGCCAGGGGCGAGCTGTGCAGGATTTCGAGATCCCCGGCCGCCGCGCCCCCTGCCAGCAGGGGCTTCAGGGCGTCGGCAAAGGAGAGGGCTGCGGGCTGCTGTCTGGCCGGAGCCGGTTTTTTTTTCGCCTCCGCCGCCTCCGTCTGCCCCCTGCCTGGGGCCTTGGCTGCGACGCGGGGTTTCCGGTGCGGCTTTTCCGGTCTGCCGGGGGCAGATTTTTCTTTGTGGGTTGGGCGGTTGCGGGCCAAGGGATCACCTGGGAAAGGGGGTATGGGAAAAACTGCACTATAGCGCGCCGCGTCGGACTTGGACAGGAAAATAGCTGCCTGGGCCAGAAGCGGAAGGTCCGGCCCGTTCTGCGAGAAGATTGCCGTCTGCCTGGCGTTTGTCCCGGGAGCCTGTTTTTTCCGGAACTTGCTGACAAAATGTGTTTTTTGCGGTATATAGCCTTCTTTCGGGCCGGAATCCGGCCCGTTTTTATTTGTCTGTCTGAGGCAAGCGCCTCATTTCCGGTCGATCCGGCTGACAGGATAGAGTATTGAGCACCTGGAAAGGGTTACGACAGTGAGCAGTAAACTGAGCAAGGAAATCAAGCGCCGCCGCACCTTCGGCATCATCAGCCACCCTGACGCCGGTAAGACCACCCTCACCGAAAAACTTCTCCTTTTTGGCGGCGCCATCCAGATGGCCGGCGCGGTCAAGTCGCGGAAAACCGACAACCACGCGGTGAGCGACTGGATGAGCATCGAAAAGGAGCGCGGCATCTCGGTGACCACCTCGGTGATGAAGTTCAACTACCGCGATTTCGAGGTGAACCTCCTGGACACCCCTGGCCACCAGGACTTTTCCGAGGATACCTACCGGGTGCT
>DDXK01000091.1 GCA_002347185.1 Desulfobulbaceae bacterium UBA2262
CGATGAGGGAGAGGGCGAAGATGGAGGCCATGAGGCTGCTCTTGCCGGAAAGGAGGCCGAGGGCAAAAAAGACGCCGCCCATGAGCAGGGCGATCAGGGTCATGATTCTGGTGATGTGGATGATTTCGCGCTGCATGGGAGTGAGGGTGGCGCGCACATGCTTGGTGAGGCTGGCTATCTTGCCGAACTCCGTGGCGTTGCCCGTGGCGCTGGCCACAGCCACCCCGCTGCCGGAAAGCACGGTGGTGCCGGCAAAAACCATGTTTCTGGCCTCGAGAGCCCTTTTCGCCTTGCCTGGTTCAGCGCTGCGGGCGGCGGGGGCGGATTCGCCGTTGAGGGAGGAAAGGTTCAGGTAGAGGGAGTTGGCGGCAAGCAGAATGCCGTCCGCCGCAATCCTGTCGCCCTCCTCAAGATGCATGATGTCGCCGGGCACCAGTTTTTCCGCCTCGATTTGCAGTACTTCCCCGTCGCGTCGCACCGAGACCAGGGTGGGCATCAGCTTGAGCAGGGCCTCCATGGCCTTGTCCGCCCGGTATTCCTGCCAGAAGGTGAAGGTGGCGTTGATGATGACCGCGGCCAGGATGGCGTAGCCCAGCATGTCGCTGCCCTGGCCGGGCAGGTAGTGGTCGGCGATGAAGGAGAGCAGGGCGGCCGCCTCGAGGAGGAGGGCGAAAAATTGCGTGTACTGGCGACAGTAGGCAAACAGGTAATTTTTTTTCCGGGCCCGCTCCAGGACATTGGGACCGAATTCGCGAAGGCGCCGGGCGACCTGCGCCGAAGAGAGGCCGTTTTCAGAAGTTTTCAGCTGCCTGAGCAGCGCGCTCTTTTCCAGGTTGAAAAAAATCATCACCTTTCGTCCCGGCCGTAAAAGGCGATGGTGTTCACCGGCGTGTAGCGGAAGAGCCTGGCAATGGGCCTTTCCCGCCAGAAGGGGGAAAAGCCCGACAGCCTTCTCCCGCCGATGATCAGCAGTCCGAACTCATGGTGGGCCGCATGGTGCAGGATCTGATCGATCTCGTTTTCCGCCAGGGCATGCTTGATCCGCAGGGGTACGGCCATGAGCGCGAAGGCCTTGGCGTAGTGGCTGAGCCGGTCGTTGATTTTCTGAAAGAGTTCCTTGGTGGCTCCGATGTCGAGCCTGGCCAGGCGGCGTTTTCCTGCCAGGGTAACGCTGTAGATCTCGGTGGTTGCGCCGAAGGCTTTGGCCATGGCGCCGGCGAAAACGAATTTTTTTATCGACAGCCGGTCTTCCCTGATGGGCAACAGGACGGCTTCGGCGAGGAAGGCCGCGTCCACATGCGCCACCCGGACAATGGCCAGGTCCACGGGCAGGGGCAGGCGGGTCAGCCTGTCGCTCAGGGAGTCCTCGAAAAAGCGCTTGCGCATCCTGGTGCTGCAGAAGAGGATCTCGGCGTTCGTCCGCAGGAGATAAGCCTGGATGGCCGGGGCTGGCTCGCCCTGCAGGAAGAGCCGTTCGCATTTCACCCGATACTGTTCGGCCGCCTCCTCGATGCCGGCCATGCAGGCTTCCACCTCTGGCCTGCTGTCGGCGGCGTTTTCCACATGGAGCAGCACCAGGGTGCGGCCGAAGAGGGCCGCGTAGCGCAAGGCGTAGAGCGCTGCAATGTCCGAGGTGACCAGGCCGTTGACTGCTGCGATGACCTTCATGCGCTCCCCCTCCTGAACGTGGCCGGCCGCGCGGAGTTGACCTGCCGCTTTTCCTGCCGCCGTCGTCTTTTTATTGTAACGGAAAGGCGGGGCCGGGAGAGAAAAAAATCAGGCCAGGGCCGGGAAGAGGTTCTTGATGCCGTTGCTGATGAATTCCACGGCAATGGCGGCAAGGAGCAGGCCCATGATCCGGGTGACGATGTTGATTCCGGTCTTGCCAAGTCTTTTGGCCAGATAGGGCGCGGCCGAGAGGGAAAGATAGATGGCGAGGCCGATGAGGAGAATGCCCGCGCTGGTGAAGAGGTAGCCGAGCATGCTCTTGGTCCGGTAGGCGTAGACGATCACCGTGCTGATGGCGCCCGGGCCTGAGAGCAGCGGGATGGCCAGGGGCACCACGGCGATGGTTTCCCGTTCCGCTGTTTCCTCGGCTTCGTCGCTGGTGTGGGACGCCCGGCTGGTTCTGGCGTGCAGCATGGAGGTGGCCATGAGCAGGAGGAGGATGCCGCCGCCCACCCTGAAGGAGCCGATGGAGATGCCGAAGAAGCGCAGGATGAATTCGCCGGAGAGCAGGGCGACCAGGAGGATGGCGGTTACCGCGATCGGGGTGATCCGTTCGATCCGGCGGCGTTCTTCCGGCCGGTAGCCGTCGGTCAGGCTGATGTAGATGGGAATGGCGCCGATGGGGTTCACGATGGCAAAGAGGGTGATGATGAACTTGATATGCTCGGAGAAATCGATCATGTCGCGGGAGTCGCCCATTTTTTTAGGAGATTGTTTTCTGTTGCTGCGCCTATTGTATGCAGGAAAGGAGAGTACTGCATAGCGGGAAAAAGGCAGCGAGGCCAAGGAAGAAAGGCGCAATGCCCTCGCTGCGGCGTGTGGCCGGGGAAAATAAAAAAGGGCCCCTGCTTGCGCAGAGGCCCTTGGGGAAGCAAGCGGATCAGGTTGTGGTTTTAGAGGCTTTCCACATTGGCGGCGGCCGGTCCTTTCTGGCCGTCCACGATATCGAAGCGGACGCGCTCTCCTTCCTGCAGCGTTTTGAAGCCCTTTTTCTGGATCGCGGAGTAATGCACAAAGACATCCTTGCCGTTATCCTGGGCAATAAAACCAAAACCCTTTGACTCGTTAAACCATTTCACAGTGCCTTCAAACATAGTGACTCCTTCGTTCCCTCATTGGAACACTTACTTGGATCCGCGCAGTATTCTCCCGCCGTCAAAAAAATACCGCACAACCTGTTCATCTGGGTTTGTGCGGTGAACTTTTTATCCAAAGCTAAAAAATACTGCACAATACGCTAACTAATTTCCAGATACCAAAAAGGATGGAGAATAGCAAATAAAATTATCGGAGGGAAAAACGAATGATAACGGGCGGGAATCATGCCTGTTTTTCCAGGGCCAGCAGGAGGAGGGGGTGCTCTTCTTCCTGAAAGGGGGCAAGCGCATAGGTGCCGTACTGTGCCACCGGCCTCAAGCCGTGTCCCTGGAAAAGGCGCAGCCAGTCGTCGACGTCAAGGCCGAGAACAGTATAGGAATAGCGCCAGTCCTCATCGGGCAGGTCCCTGCGAAAACGCAGGCGGTAGCACTCCTCCAGCGCCACCTGGCCTGATTCCGGCAGAAAGCGTTTGCTGATCTCTTTGATGAGCTTGCCGCCCCCCGGCAGCTCGAAGATCTGGAACTGGAAGCGTTTCCTGCCTTCCAGCCCGCGCAACTCCGCATCCGGGAGGTAGAGCTGCAGCAGCAGCCTGCCGCCGGACTGGAGCAGGGCGCTGATTTCCTGAAGGCAGAGATCCACCGCCGCGCTGTTTTCCAGGAGATTGAAGGTGTTGTAGGGGGCGATCACCGCAGCAAAGGGTTTGGCAAAGGCAAGGCGGCGCATGTCCATGCAGGCATAGTGCGCCTCTGGCCCGGGGGGCTCCTCCCGCCGGGCTTCCCTGAGCATGGCCTGAGAAAGGTCAATCCCCGTCACCAGGTGCCCGGCCAGGCTCAGGGCCCGGCTCACCCGGCCGGTCCCGCAGCCCAGTTCAAGGACGCTGCAGGGGGAAGCCGGCAGTTCCCGCAGGTAAAAGGGAAGATCCTCGCGGAAGCCCCCCAGTTCCACCTGATAAAAAAAGGTGTAGCGGGCATGGGCATAGATGCGGTCTTCCTGGATGCTCGGCCGGCCTGTTTTTTTCATTTCTCAGTCAGGGGGAAGCCGTGCCGGTCAAAACGCCAGTCGGCAAAGGCAAAGATGTAGGGGTGGTCGAGGCGGCTGAAGTGCCACTGGTTGCGGTTGTTGAAGCGGATCAGCTCGTGCATGGGCCTGAAATCGAGCAGCCAGCCCGCCTCGCTGCCCTGGAAAAAATAGGGGGGTGTCCGGCGTTCGTCTGCCGGAAAGCGGATAACGGCAAGGTTCCCGTTGACAAAGGATTCCGCCTGCCCGAGAACCGCGCGCAGGTTGCGCTCCTCGTTGGCCTGCTGGCCATCGGTGACCACCCAGGAGCGGAAAAAATCCCGGCTTTCCAGGGAGTACAAAGCAAGATCCGGGTCCTTGCACCGGGCGTGGAGCACTTCGAGATAGACCCGCAGTGTTTCCAGCGGGGTGGGCTGCGGGGCGTAATCCCGGGCGGCCTTTTCTTTCGGGATTGGCAGCCCGGCCTTGCCGCCGATTTCGGCAGCGATCCGCGCTCCTCCCCCGCCGGAGGGATGGCGGAGCGGTCCGCCCTGGTCCGTGGCGGAGCCGGCGGCCCCTTCCCGCTCGATCTGGCCGACCAGCAATTCAACGGTCGCCTCCACCCCTGCCCCGACCAGGCCCTGCTCGAAAAAGGGAAGCATCTGCTCTTTCTCGACCCGGGCCACGAAGAGATCGGTGAAGAGGGCTTCCAGGGCGTAGCCGATTTCCAGGCGCACCTCCCTGCCTGCCGGGTCGATGAGAAGCAGGAGCTGCCGGGCGGGGTCGGAGGCATCGGGGGCGGCAAGCGCGTCGAAAAGCTCCACCGCCTTGCGGTCGAGATCCTCCGCCGGTTCGGCCAGGATCACCGTGGTGAGGCGGATTCCGTAGTTCTCTGCCAGGCTTTCGCTCTGGGCCTGGATTCTTTTTTCCGCCTGAGGATTGAGCAGGTTCGCCTGGTCGACGCAGGCCGCAGGCTGCGGGGCGGAGGGCTCCGGGCGCCTGCAGCCTGCGAGGGGCAGGGCAAGGGAGGCGAGAAGAGTGCAGAGCAGGCAAAGGGCCATGGGCAGGCCCTTTGCGGGCCAGGACGGTGGAAACGGCGGAAGGGAGAGCGGCATCGGCAGCCTCTTTTGCCGGCTCAGAAAGCGGCGGCGCCCGGGGTGCGCGGAAAGGGGATGACCTCGCGGATGTTGGCCATGCCGGAGACGAACTGGATCAGTCTCTCGAATCCCAGGCCGAAGCCGGAGTGGGGGACGGAGCCGTAGCGCCGAAGATCGAGGTACCACTCGTAGTCCGCCTGGTTGAGACCAAGCTCCTGGAGGCGGGCGAGCAGCACCTCGTAGCGCTCTTCGCGCTGGCTGCCGCCCACGATCTCGCCGATGCCGGGAACCAGGATGTCCATGGCCGCCACGGTTTTGCCGTCGTCGTTGACTCGCATGTAAAAGGGCTTGATCTCCCGGGGATAGTCGTAGACTATGAGCGGCCCCTGGAAGAGCTCCTCGCAGAGGTAGCGTTCGTGCTCCGACTGCAGGTCTGCGCCCCAGGCCACGGGGTAGCTGAAGTTCCGCCCGGAGGCGAGCAGGCGTTCCACCGCCTCGCTGTAAGTGATGCGGGCGAAGTCCTGGGAAAGCACCGCCTCAAGGCGGGCCGGCAGATTTTTGTCCACGAAGCCGGCAAAGAGGTTGAGATCCTCGGCGCAGTTTTCCCGGGCATGGCGGACCAGATACTTGATGAACTCTTCCGCCACGGCCATGTCCTGGGCCAGGTCGCAGAAGGCCATTTCCGGTTCGATCATCCAGAACTCGGCCAGATGCCGGCTGGTGTTGGAATTTTCCGCGCGGAAGGTGGGGCCGAAGGTATAGACCTGGCCCAGGGCCAGGCAGTAGATCTCCGCTTCCAGCTGGCCGCTCACCGTGAGGCTGGCCTGGCGGCCGAAGAAGTCCTGGCCAAAATCCGTGCGCCCCTCCTTCCGGGGGAGATTGTCGAGATCCAAGGCGGTGACGGTGAACATCTCGCCGGCGCCTTCGCAGTCGCTGGTGGTGATGATGGGGGTGTGCACGTACTGGAAGCCGCGTTCCTGAAAAAAGCGATGCACGGCAAAAGAAAGGGCGCTGCGCACCCGGGCCACGGCCCCCAGGCTGTTGGTGCGGGGGCGCAGGTGGGCGATCTCCCGGAGGAACTCGAAGGAGTGCCGTTTTTTCTGCAGGGGATAGGTTTCCGGATCAGCCCAGCCGTAGACCCATATTTCGGCAGCCTTGAGCTCCACGCTCTGGCCCTTGGCCGGGGAGGCGGCCAGCATGCCCCGCACCCGCACCGAGCAGCCGGTGGAAAGGCGGAGCACCTCCTGCTGGTAGTTGGCAAGGCCCGCCTCGACAATGACCTGGAGGTTACGGAGGCAGGAGCCGTCGTTGATTTCCAGGAAGGAAAAGTCCTTGCTGTCCCGGCGGGTGCGGACCCAGCCGTTGATTTCCACGGCCTGGCCGATGGGTTGTTTGTCCAGCAGGGAGGCGATGCGAAAAGAAGGTGTCATGAAAATCCTCTGGGCTTGCGGGCAGGACGTCATTGTCCGTTGCAAAATCACAAGGTATGTATAATCATGGCATCTTTGCAATAGATTTTTTCTCTCCGGCCCTTGGGGAAAGGGCCGGCAATTCTGGGAGGCGAAGGAACCATGAAAGAGGTGCTTTACCGGCTGGATCCGGAACAGTGCGCGGTGCTGGTGGTGGACATCCAGGAACGGATGATGCAGGCTATCCCCGGCCGGGACGAGGTGGTGAAGAATTCCGTCCTGCTGATGAAGGCTGCCAACGTCCTCAACATCCCCCTCCTGGCCACCACGCAGTATGCGGCGAGAATCGGCGAGCTGCTGCCGGAAATCACCGCGGAACTGGGTGGCAGCCAGCCCCTGGACAAGCTGGAGTTCGGCTGTTTCAACAACAGCGCCATCGTCGAGGCGGTGAAAAAATTGCCCCGTCGGATCAACACCATCGTGGTCTGCGGGGTGGAAACCCATATCTGCATCTATCAGACCGTGCTGGGCGGGCTGCTGGCCGGCTATCGGCTCTGGGTGCCGGCCGACGCCGTCAACTCGCGGGCGGAGAAGAACTACCAGACCGGCCTGGCCAGGATCAGCGCCGTGGGCGGCGTGGTCGCCAACACCGAGATGATCGTCTACGAATGGCTGCATCGGGCCGGGACGCCGGCCTTCAAGGCCCTGCTTCCTTTCATAAAATAAGGGAAGGGGCCGGGCAGACCGCGGCCGTTTCCTCCGGGGGGCGGCTTTTTTTGTGGCTCGGCAGGCAACAATTTTGCGGAGTGTGTTGCCTATTCCGGGAAAAAACAGGTAGAACAGAAAAAAGCTGTCAAATCCGTTGGTAAAGCGCCCGGCGAGGCCGACAAAACCAGGGTGGGTACATCATGGAAGCAGAGAAACAAGCGGGACAGGGGCCGGAACGGCGGTTCCATGAGCGGATTGCCAAGAATCTGGCCGTGCGCTACACCAGGCTGGAAGATCTTTTGGACGAAGCCCCCCGGCAGAGCGGCGAGTTGCTGGATCTGGGCGGCGGTGGCCTCTGTTTTCTCGCCCCGGCCGCCATTCCTCTCAGCACCCAGCTGGTCCTGGTGCTGGAATTTCCCGGCTGGCACGCGGAAAACGGCAAATGGGTAGCCACCAAGCTCGAAGAGGACGTGGGGATGCTGCAGGCCGTCGGGCAGGTCGCCTGGGTGGCGGCCAGCCGCGCCCAGCCCGGCTCTTACGAAATCGGAGTCCAGTTTTCCGGGCTGCTCACCCCTTAAGCCAGGGCGGCCGGTTTTCCCCGCAAGCGCGAAAGGCCTTCGGGAAAATTTCCGGGTTGCCGAGGGAGAGCGTGAGGGGGGAGATTGCAACAATGCTGAACACGGCGGGAGAAAAGAATGTCCACACCGAGCAGGTCGGAAGTCAATCTTGAGATCAGTACCGGATTTTTCCGGATCTCCACGGACAAGGTGGTTTACAACATCACCGTGATCGAGGGGCCCGAGACCGGAGCCAACCGGGTGGCCAGGCAGATCGTCGCCGAGGAGAGCCCGGGGGGGCAAGGGCTTCCGCCAGCCGCACCGGAACCGCAGGTCGACCTGGGCAAGCTCACCCCCGGCGTGGGCGATGACTACTACAAGAAGATCTCCACGGATATTTTTAATGATATCGGCAAGCTGGCCAAGAGCCTCAGCACGACCATGGGAGAGATCCCTGCTGAAGACCGGCGTCTGAAGCGGGTCGAGCTGGACGAGGCGGGCGAAAAAATCGAAAACGCCAAGAGCCAGCTGCACGACATCGTCTCCATGACGGAAAAGGCCACCATGGAGATCATGGATCAGGTGGAAAAGGTTCAGCGCCAGACCGACGGCGTCAAGGAACTCCTCTCCCTGCTGAAAAATCATCCAGCCTTTCAGGTCATGGAGGCAGGAGAAGAGGGGCAACCTGGCCCGGCGGATACCCTGCAGGCCCTGCGGGAAAAACTGGCCCAGGCAAACAGCCTCGCCGAATCACTGCAGGCCGGGGCGGAAGGGAGCGGAGCTGCGGAAGCTCTGGCGGAGGAGCCGCCGGCGGAATCGGGCGAGTCGGGCGAAACGGGCCAGGCTGCGGCTGGAACCACCAGCCGCTACCTCTTCGCCATCGACACCATCTTCCAGACCATGTACGAGCTCTGCACCAACGAGACCGTGAAAACCCATATCTCGGGAGCGCGAAAAAAAGCCGACGAGATCTTTGCCAACGACACCTTCATCGAGAGCCTGAACGACAAGGTCAAGGATCTGGCCCCGGACAGCGACAATTTTTTCACCGTGCCGCTTTCCGACGTCCTGCAGGCCCTGCTCACCGCCTGCGCCGACAGCAAGATCCAGAACCTGCTCAAGAAGATGGATTTGAACCAGAAGGAGATCTTCCTGGATCAGAGCCTGCCTCTGGAGGTTCCCCCCACCGAAGAAGTCGCCCTCCCCCCTGCTGCCCAGCCCGAGGAGGAGGCGAGCGTTTCCCCGCCGGCAGTTGCCTCGGCTCCCCCTCTGGCGGCCGATCCGCGGTTTGCGGAGCTTGCGGTAATGCTTGCCGAGAGTCAGGGGCTGCTCGCGGAGCTTGAGAGCGGCCTGGGCGAAATCCCTCCCTGCCGGGAGATGGGGATGAGCGTGATGAGCATGGCCGACCAGATCGAGATCTTCAGCAAGATCGAGGCCGCCTTCCATGTCACCACCAGCATCACCGAGGATGTCACCCGCATCACCGAGGCCTTGAGTTTCCAGGATCTTTCCGGTCAGCAGATCATGAAGATCATCAAGCTGCTCACCGATTTTCAGGTGCAGCTCCTGGCCATTGTCGTCTCCTTCGGCTCCCAGTTGAAGCACAAGGAGGAGCAGGCGCAAATCACCGTGGAGGAGAGCAAGCGCCTGGCCCAGGAGGATGTGGACAAGTATCTCAAATCCATGACCACCGAGGAGGTGGGCGGCGCGGGAACCCTCGACCAGGACGCCGTGAACAATCTGCTCGAGGAGTTGGGCTTTTAAGCTGGCCGGGCAGTTTTTCGCGACGGTGAACAAAAAAAAGCCCGGCCGAATCGTTTCGGACGGGCTTTTGGATTTCCTGGAGGCGGCGAGCGGATTTGAACCGCTGAATAATGGTTTTGCAGACCACTGCCTTGGCCACTTGGCTACGCCGCCTTTTGAGTGGGGCCAATCTTAAACAGAGATCCTCTTTTTGACAAGGGAAAATGTGAATTCCGGCCGGATCGGGATTCCCGGGTTGGCAGCGAGGTATTTGCCGCGCAGCGGCATCGCTGGCGTTGCCATTTTGGGTGAATCCGGGTAGAGTTGATTGTTTTTTGCAACCGGGCACAGATTCCTTGCCCTTTTTGTCCACGTTTTTTCCTGGATGCCCAGTGACCAACACGACACCCGCTCCGGAAGAGCAGGCCGGCCTGCGCGAACTCGAGGCCCGGCTTGGCTATCGCTTCACCGAGCGCCCTCTGCTCGGGAAGGCCCTGATTCACAGCTCCTACGCTTTCGAGCAGGGGCGGGAGCCGAAGCAGAACAACGAGACCCTGGAGTTTTTGGGAGACGCCGTGCTTGACCTTGCCGTCGGTCATGCCCTCTATCGCCGCTATCCGGAGATGCGGGAGGGGGAGTTGACCAGGCTGCGGGCCGCCCTGGTCAACGAGAGGCACCTGGCCCTGATGGCGAAAGAGGTCGGGCTCGGCTACCATTTGCTCCTGGGCAAGGGCGAGGAGGCCAGCCGGGGCCGGGAAAAGGCCTCGATCCTTTCCTGCGCCTACGAAGCGGTGGTGGGAGCCATCTTTCTTGATGGGGGCTATCCGGCCGCCAGCCGTTTCGTGGAAGACCATTTTTCTTCCTGGTTTGTCCAGGAACAGCAGGCGCTGCTTCTGGCCGACGCGAAAAGTTCCCTGCAGGAGCTGCTGCAGGAGCGCTTCGGCGAGGCCCCGCGCTATGTGCTGGAGAGCGCCGACGGGCCGGACCACGACAAGACCTTTCATGTGGCGGTGCGTTTTCGGGAAGAGGTGCTCGGGCGCGGCAGCGCCCGGAGCAAGAAGGAGGCCGAACAGCTGGCCGCGGCTGCCGCCCTGCGCTCCGGTTCTCTTCCCGCCTCCGGGCGGGCCTAGTTTTTTTCAGGCCTCCGTTGCCGCCATGCCTTCCCCCTTTGTCATCCCTCTTTTTCTCAGCCACCAGGGCTGCCCCCACCAATGCCTGTTCTGCAATCAACGCGGCATCACCGGCAGCGGTGGAGATGAGGTGACGCCTCTGCAGGTCGAGGAGACCATCCGCCGCCAGCTTGCCTGGCCGCGGCGCAGGCCCGAGGCGCCGGTGCAGGTTGCCTTTTACGGCGGCAGCTTCACCGGCCTTCCCCGGGCGCGACAGGCGGAGCTCCTTGCCGTGGTCCAGCCCTTTCTGGCCAGCGGCCAGGTGCGGGAGATCCGGATTTCCACCCGGCCTGACTATCTCAATCCCGAGGCCGCGCTGTTTCTCAAAAACAATGGGGTGCGCCTGGTGGAGCTCGGCGCCCAGTCCCTGGCCGACCAGGTTCTGGTCGCCAGCGGCCGTGGGCATAGTGCCGCCAAGGTGCCGGAGGCGGTTGCGGTCTTGCGTGGTGCCGGCCTGCGGGTCGGCCTCCAGCTCATGCTCGGCCTGCCCGGAGAGACCACCAGGCTGGCGGTGCAAAGCGCCAGCGCCGCCGCAGCCCTTGCCCCGGATCTGGTCCGCCTTTATCCCTGCCTGGTCGTGGCCGGCAGCCCGCTGGCAACACTCCATCGCAGCGGCGCATACCGGCCTCTGGGCCTCGCCCGCGCCGTGGCCCTGGCCGCCCGCCTCTGGCGGATTTTCGCAGCCGCCCGGATTCCTGTGGTCCGCATGGGGCTGCAGCCTTCTCCTTCCCTCGAGCAGAACCT
Source organism: Desulfobulbaceae bacterium UBA2262 (assembly GCA_002347185.1). GTDB lineage: Bacteria > Desulfobacterota > Desulfobulbia > Desulfobulbales > Desulfurivibrionaceae > UBA2262. Next base: position 11,250 of record DDXK01000091.1, read on the forward strand.
GGTGGCCGGCCCTTATCATCCGGCCTTTGGCGAGCTGGTGCTTTCCCGCCTCTTCTTCAACAGGGTGCGCAAGCTGCTCGCCGGCCGCGATCCCGACCGACTCCATACCCTGGTGGTGGCCGAGGCCGATGCCTCGATTCACCGCGGCCAGGGCAAGGTCAGCATCCGCCGTCTTGCCAATCTTGGCCTGCTTGCCGGCGTGGAAACCGTCTATTCCCCAGCCCAGCCCCGCCAGCAGCCATGTCTGCTTGCCGGCCGGCAAGATCGTCTGGACAAATTGTCGCACCTGGGGTAGGTTTTCCTCCGTGGGGGATAACACAAACGGGGAGGAGTGGAAAGGTGATGCTGCAACGAATTGCGAGGGTGCTCGCCGCCGGGGCCGTGGGCGGGCTTGTCAACAGCCTGGCCATCTGGGGCTGCGGTTTTCTGGGAATCACGCCCGCCTTGGGCTTCAACTACGCGCCAGAGCTTTCTCCGCTCTGGCTGCTGCCGCGGCTTGTGTCCAGCGCCGTCTGGGGGCTGCTTTTTCTGCTGCCCTGGTTCCGGGAGAGGCTGGTTCTGAAGGGCTTGCTCCTGAGCCTGCCCCTCTGGCTGGTGATGATTTTGATTGTCTTTCCCAGGAAGATGGCTGCCGGCGTCTTCGGGTTTGGCCTGGGTCTGGGCGCTCCGGTCTGGGCCCTTGTTTTTACCGGCCTGTGGGGACTTTCCGCCGGGATTTTTCTCAAGTATCTCTGGCGGGAAGAATGAGGGGCTAGAGCCTCTTCCTGGTCTGGCCACGCTCTTCGGGGCTGGCGAGTTGGTAGAGGCGAAGTTGTCTGCTGCGCGGGAATTCGAACCGGAAAAGGCTTTTCAGGAGCTTTTCCAGGTCGGCCATGCTGACCCGGTACTCGGCCTCCCGGTAGCCCCGTTCCCGGACAAGCACCAGCCCGGCTTCGATGCGCAGCAGATCGAGGCCGCGATTCCTCTTGTAGGAGAGGATCTCGTAGCCGGCAAATTCCGGCAGTTTTTCGAGTCCCTCCCTGATCCTTCTGATGCTTCCCTCCTTGTTGATCAGCGCCACGGTGCCGTTCCTCAGGCGGGCGACCCGGCGGCGCTGTCTCCCAGGCTGGAGGCGATGGCCTCCGCCAGGCTTTCCTGGGAAAGCGGCTTGAGAAGAAAGGCGCTGATCCCGGCCCGTCGCACCTCTTCTTCGCTCAGCGAAGCGCTGAAGCCGGTGATGAGGATGACGGGCAGGCCCGGGCGGATGGCGAGAAGCTTGCGGGCCAGATCGTAACCGGTAAGCTCCGGCATTGCCTGGTCGCTGATGACCAGGTCGTAGCGCTCAGGTTCCGCGGCAAAGGCCTGGAGGGCGGCGATGCTGCTCGTGTAGGCCTTGACCGTGCAGCCCATCTTTTCGAGCATTTTCGTAGCCATGTTGGCAATGGCGAGCTCGTCGTCGACAAAGAGTATTCTCGCCTTGAGGGGGGGCAATTCCCTTGCCGCGCCAGCCTCCTGCGCTCCTTCGTCGTCGTTGCCGGTATGGACCGGAAAGAGCAGTTCAAAGGTGGTGCCGAAGCCCGGCTCGCTCTGCACGGTGATGGCGCCGCCCAGTCCCCTGACGATCCCCTGCACCGTGGCCAGCCCGAGCCCGGTCCCTCCCAGCTCTCCCTTGGTGGTGAAGCCCGGCGTGAAGATGCGCTTGAGGGTGCGGCTGTCCATGCCGCAGCCGGTGTCCTGTACGCTGAGCTTGACATAGTCACCGGTGGCCAGCCCGGGGTGCTCGGCGGCATTGCTGAGGTCGAGCACCGTTTCGTCCAGGGAAATGCTGAGCAGGCCGCCCTGCTTCTGCATGGCATGATAGGCGTTGGTGCAGAGATTGATGATGATCTGGTGGATCTGCGCGATGTCGGCAAGTATGGGCCGGCACTGGATGTCGATTTTTTCCCGGATTTCCACGGAAGCGGGGATGGTGCCGCGCAGGAGCTTGAGGGTTTCCTTGAGAACAAACTGCAGGGCCAGCGGCTTTTTCTCCTCTTCCATGGTGCGGCTGAAGACGAGAAGTTGGGAAACCAGTTCCGCGGCTCTTTTCCCGCCCCTGAGGATTTCCTGCACGTTGGCGCGGGCGCGCCCATCCGGGGGCAGTTCGCTCAGGGTCAGCTCGGCATAGCCGAGGATGGCGTAGAGGATGTTGTTGAAATCATGGGCGATGCCGCCGGCCAGGGTGCCGATGGCTTCCATCTTCTGGGATTGCCGCAACTCGTGCAGGAGGCGATCTTTTTCTTTCCTGGTCCTCTCCTGAAGCAGGGCCAGGGCGTAGATCTGCCCCAGCCGTTCGATGGCCTCCAGATTTTCGCGGCTGTAGCCGTCGCGGCAGTTTGCCAGGGCGATCTGCCCTATGGTTTCGTCGTCGAAGCGGATGGGCACGGCCAGAAAGTTGCGCAGGGGGATATGGCCGCTTGGCACCCCCAGCGCCGCCGGGTGGCGGTCCGGCTCATTGCTGAAAAAGGATCTGCCGGTGTTGAGGGCCTCGCCCAGCAGCCCGGGATAACGGTCATCGGGCCCCAGCGGGAAGCGCAGGATGTCCGGGCCGGCGGCCTGGTCCGGGTGCTCCACCATCTCCGTGAAGGTGGAGGCGAGAAGGTCTTTCGTGTTGCGATCGACGAAGCCCACCAGGCCGTGCAGGCTGCCGGTAATGGCTTTCGCCTGGCTGAAGATGATGGTGGCCACATCGTCCAGGGGCATGGGGCCGGTCAGCAGTTTTTCCGAGACCATGGCCAGGGCGGTGCGGATGGAGAGTTCCCGCTGCAGGAGCTTCTCCGCCTCCTTCTGTTCCGTGATCTCGGTGACTACCTCCAGGCGGACCAGGCGGTCGTCCAGCCATCTGATCGCCTTGGCCTGCAGACGATACCATTTCCAGGTGTCCGGGTTGTATGCCTCCCTGAGATAAGGCTGGGCAGCGGGGGTGCCATCCCCGGCGAGCAGCCGCTCCGCGCCCCGGTCCTCGCCGGCGTATTTCCCGGTGATCGGCAGCGCCTCCCTGCGCGGTCGCCCCACCACGGACCCGTAAGTTTCACTGACCATTCTGTTGGCGTAGAGGATTCTGTCGTCGTTGAGATCCGAGACGTAGACCATGGCCTCCAGGCTGTCCAGGACCCGGAGCAGCCTTTGGTGCGATTCGGCCAGTTTGACGTCCGCCTGGAGGTCTGCGCTCATGTCGCGGGCGGAAACGAGCAGGGTGGGGCGCCCGGCGGGATGGACCAGGCGGGCGTCGATTTCCACCGGCACGGTTGTTCCTGACTTGTGGAGAAGGAGCCAGGGGAAGAAGACGCTTTTCTCGCGGCTTAATTTTTTGAACAGCTCCCTGGCGTCTTTGTCGGTTTTCGGGGCGCCGAGGGCGCCGGGGGGGATACGCGTCAGTTCGTTTTTCCCGTAGCCGAGCAGCCTGCTGGCCGTGTCGTTCGCTTCGAGCAGGCGTTCGGGGATGCCGTCTTCATTGAGGTGGAAAACGAAAAGGGCGTCGCGGCTGTTGTTGAATAGGGCGCGGTAGTGTTCGCCGAAGGCCTGGGACTTCTCCATCCAGCGGGCAAGAAGAAAGATGAGGCCGGCGAGGCCGGTGCCGCAGGCCAGGCCGTTGTCGAGAAAATAGTGCCAATGGGCGGGGAGGGGCGGAAGGAAGGGGGCGATGAGGCTGTATAGGCCCCAGCAGGCCAGAAAGAGGGAAAGGAGGACGCCGCCAGGGGAGGATTGGCGCCGGGCGTGCCGTAAGGCGAAGAAGGAGGAAGCGAGCAGGACGGCGGCCTGGGCAGCCGCGGTGGGCAGCCGGAAGAAGGGGGACTCCTCGGCAAAGAGGGTGGTGCTCATGACCCAGAGAGAGAAGAGAGAAAAGCCCAGGGCCGCCTGCCAGAAATAGTTGGCCTCGGAAAGCAGGGCGAGGGTCGCGGTGAGGATAAGGAGCAGGCCGAGGGTAAGGGAGAGCTGGCAGGCCACGCCGAGCAGGGGCGAACCGCCCTGCCAGAGGGCCAGCACCTCCCCAAGGTTGTTGAGGCAGAGGAAGAGCCAGCCAAGCGTCCAGAGCAGGGTTGTCCTTTCCCTGTTCTGGCGCAGGACAAGAAGAAAGGTGGCCAGCAGCAGAAAAAAGGCGAGCAGAAGCGTGGTGGCTGCGGGCAGAAACCAGGGCTGCATAGGGTTTTCTTTTCAGGTTGGTTTTTTGAGGGGAAAGGGCTCCCCGCGGAGCGTTTCATTCTTATCGTGCAATTCCTGCGCAAAAGCAAGGCGCAATTGGCTCTGCCGCTGGCTCATTCCCCTGTCCCCCTCAGTTTTTTGGCGGCAAAGAGCTGGCAGTGGATGCCGGAACTGGCATGGACGACCTGGGCCGGATACTCACGGGACTTGAAGCCCATGGCCCGGCAGCCATAAGGACGGAGCGGGTCGTAGGTGATGTAGAAGTGCCGACAGGCAAGGCAGTTCGGGCTTCCGCTCTCTTCCCGGCCCATTCTCCTCATCCTCTGCTGCTGATTATTTTTTCCTGCCCGGCCATGGCCGCGAGTCCCTGCAGGAGGACAAAGCGGCCCAGCGGCACCACCTGGCAGGGGAAGCTGGCGACGAAGATCGGGTTGTCGCAGAGCCCGCCGGAGAGATGGAGCCTGGGCGGGCTGCCGGCAAAACGGTAAGCGTTGATGGCGATGCCCTTCACGAAGCGGGCAACCGCCTCGGCCACCGGCACACCCGAAATCACCGCATCGAAGATGTCGCTCATCCCCAGAACCCCGCAGGTCACGGAAAAGGTGCGCTCCGGGGCCTGCATCCGGGCAAAGTCCAGGTCGTAGTAGCGTTCCAGCAGTTCGATGGTGAAGCCCATGGAGGCGCCGCACTCGGCGTTCCAGCCCATGTCGGCCACCTTGCCGTTTTCGTAGCGGATGAACTTGATATCCCGGCTGCCGCAATCGAGGAGGACATACCTTTCCTCGGTGATCAGGGCCGCTCCGCCCCGGGCCAGGGCGACAAGCTCGTTCACATAGCGATCGGCATAGCGTCTGCCATTGTGGCCGGTGGCCAGATCCACCCGGAGGCCGGGGGGCAATTCCTTGCTGGGCAGGATGGTCGGTTCCGCGCCTTCTTGCCCAAGGGCAAGGAATTTGCAGTAGGAGGTGCCGAAATCGCCGAGAAGCATCAGGATATCCCCGAAAGCTCGAGGAAGGCCTGGACCTTTGCCTTGGCGCTGCTGCTGGTGTGCGCATCCACGTCCAGATAGAGAGCGTGCGGATGCTTCCTCGCCAGATAGCGCGCCAGGGCGGTCTTGGCGCAGAAGGACTGGGCAAAGAAGACGGTGGGAACCTGCTCGTTGTAAAGGGATTCCAGGGTGTGGTCGGCCGGGGTCTTGTTTTCCATGCAGCGCGCCCAGCCGTAAAAATGGGTGGTTTCCGGGAAAAGGGAGAGGATGGAGAAATCCCTGGGCGGCACTCCCCAGAAGCCGGCGGTGGGTGGGCAGGGGGGCGGCGTCCCGGACGGGGCCGCGGCACTCTTCACTCCCCGGGTGATGGCCTGCATCTTGGCGACCGGGTCCAGGCGTGCCTGGCAGAGGGGCGTGCCAAAGGGGGTGCTGTCGGTGTTTTTGGTCTGGATCACCGGAATGGGCAGGCTGTCGGCGAGGATGGTGGCCGTGTGCAGGGCGCAGTCGCACTTGCCTGGACCGGTATCGATGTAGATGGCGTCCAGGGGGAGGTGGAGGGCGTTGACCACGGCGGTGCGGAGGATGGCGCAGTAGACCCGGGGCAGATAGGGGCTGGCGGTTTCAAGGCTTTCGCGGACCAGGGGTTCGTCCAGGTCGTGGATGACGATTCCTGCCGCGTTCAGGGCTGAAATCACCTTGAGGGGCGGGATGCCCACGATGCCCACCTCGCGGAAAGAGGACGGTGGGGGCGGTATCTGCTCGGCGTGGCTGGGCATGGCTTCTACCTGTTCTGGCGCCTGATGAGGAAGATGCCCAGGGCGCCGGCCAGCAGATGGATGGCCCAGGAGGCCAGGCCCGGCGGCAGGGTGCCGGTCCTGGCCAGCGATTGGCCGGCGCTCCAGGCGCCCCAGGCGGCAAAGGCCATGGCGCAGCTGAGCGGGATGGCCAGGGCCAGGTCGCGGCCCCGGTTTCTGTGCACCACGAGCAGGACGGGAATGCCGACCAGGAGAAGGGGGATCCCCAGGAAGATATAGGAGAAGCGGCGATGGAATTCGAGCCGGGCGCTGTTGCCGTGCGCCTCCCCGGCAAGGGCCTCCCGGAGCAGGGCGCTGTAGGAACGTTCCTGCAGCTGGTACTCGGGCATGAAGAAATCTGCCGGTTTTTCCGGGAAGGCATGGCTGAGGGTGCGGAAATTCTCGACCCGGAACGTGCCGTCCGCGTTGCGTTCCTTGTGCTGGCCCTCCTGGAGCAGCCAGGCGCCGTCCAGGTAGCTGGCCCGGTTGGCGGTGAGCAGGGTGGTCAGCCCCTGCTCGGCATCGTAGCTGGCGAAGGTGAAGCTGCTGAACTCGTTTTTGTTCGGGTCGGTGCGCAGAAAGGAGAAAATCCCCTTTTCACCGCGGAAGTAAGTGTGGCCGTCCCGGATGATTCCCCTGGGGATCTGTTTCCTGACCTCTTCGTACCAGAGCCGGTTGGTGGCGGCCATGGTGGGGGGGAGCAGCCACTGGCCGACCAGGACGGTGAGCAGGGTGAAGAGGCCCGCCGCCACCAGCAGGGGGCGGATGATCCTTGTTACGCTGATGCCGCCGGCCATGAGGGCCATGAACTCGAAATGATGGTTGAGCACCCCCAGGGTGATGATGCCGGCGAGCAGGATGCAGACCGGGATGAGCTGCTCGCAGATGAAGGGAACCTTGAGCAGGAGGTAGCGCACGGCCAGGCCCACGCTTTTTTTTGCCTCGAGGAAGTTGTCCACCCGTTCGAAGAAATCGACCAGCAGATAGATGGCGAGCAGCGAGCAGAGCACCAGGAGGAGGTTCTTGGCGAATTGGGCGATGAGGTAGCGATCCAGCAGCGTCGGCATTTACTCCCCCCTGGCCTTTCCGCCGGGCAGGCCGGCAAGGAGTTCCTGGCCGCGGTTGAGGAGTTTTTCAAAAAGGAAGCGGGCGGACTCGTTGGCCACCTGCCTGGTGAGAAAGATGGTAAAGGTGGCAATGAGTGCGTTGGGCAGCCAGATTCCGACCAGGACCGGCCAGGTTCCGTTTTCGCAGCCCGTCTTGCCGGCGGTGAAGAGGACGTAGTAGATGACGAAGCAGGCCAGCCCCAGGGGCACGCCCACCGGCCGGCGGCCAGGGCGGGAGAGCATGGCCAGCGGCAGACCGAGTACGGAAAGGAGGAAGCAGCCCACCGGCAGAGCCATGCGGGTGTGGTATTCGATGAGCAGGGGCAGGCCTCTTGGGCTTTGGGGTCCGTATGCCGCGGCCTTGGCCAGGAGCTGGTGCTGGCGCATGCCGTTTTTGCCGATCGCGTCCGCCGAGGTGCCGGCGAGCGCGGAGGGAGGGGTGATGGGCAGGCTGAGCCGGTAGCGGTCGAAACGGATGGTCTGGGTCACCTCGCCGTCGGCACGGTGCATGGTGCCGTCGTTCAGGGTAAGGGTAAGCCGCATTGCCTCCATCTCGGTGGCGAGGCTGCCGCTTTTGGCGACGATGGTCATGGGCATCTTTTCCTGGCGCAGGTCGGAGAGGTAGACGCCGCGCCATGTTCCGCTCTCCGGCTCCACGTCGTCGATGTAGAGCACCACCTTGTGCAGGCCCTCGCTGAACTGACGGGGCTGGATGCCACGATCGATTTTTTCCTTGGCCAGCTTGAAAAAAAGCTTCTGCATGGCCACCGTGCCTTGGGGGATCAGGGTTACTGCCGAAAAATAGGCGAGGAGGGCGGTGGCGAGGGCCACGGCCGTCACCGCCGGCAGGAGCCTGGGGAGGCCGATGCCGCTTGCCTTGAGCGCCATGATCTCATTGTCGCCCACCATGCGGGTGATGGCGATGATCACCCCCATCATGCTGGCCATGGGAATGGAAAAGAGCATCAGCTTGGGGAGAAGGTAGGCGCACATCCGCAGAAAATCGGCCGGACCGATGCCGAAGCCGAAGATGGAGTCGAGCAGGGGAACCAGCCGGCCCAGAAAAAGAATGCCGTTCAGAACCAGGAAGCTTGCGAAAAAGGGGGCAAGTATCTCGGTGGCCAGGTATGTGGTGAGCAGAAGCGGCATCGTGTTGGAATTGTTGTCGAAGGTGTTTGGGCTGCGGCCAGGCGCGCAGAGGAAAAATGTACCACATGCGCCGGCGGCCGGCATCTTTTATTTCAGGGAAACCCTCTGCTGGCCGAGGCTGGCGCCGCTCCCGTCTGCAGGGGTCAGCGGGCGAAAAGCGCTGCTTTTTTGGCCAGGGCGTAGCCGGCCGCCACCAGGCCGAGGCCCAGGACATTGCTGAGGGAAAGGTAGAGGAGGGCGTTTTTCCATTCGCCGCTTTCGTAGAGCTGCACTGTTTCCCGGGCGAAGGTGGAGAAGGTGGTGAAGCCGCCCAGGAACCCGGTAAAAATGAAGAGGCGCCACTCGCTGGCGAGCCGGGTTCCCTCGAAGGAGCTCCAGAGAAAGCCGATCAGCAGGCAGCCGGCCAGGTTGGCGGCCAGGGTGCCGAGGGGGAATTCCGGCCCTGCCGGCCGCTGCACCAGCAGGAATACCGCGTAGCGCAAAAGGGAGCCGAGGGCTCCGCCCAGGGCGATGGCAAGAAGCTTGAGCATGGCGCATCCTTTTTTGTGAGGGTTTTTCACCAATACCACCGCCGGAGGAGGACGTCAACCATGGCCGGAGGAGGGAGGGCCGTCATTTTTTTGCGGATTTTTTTTCCCCTCCGGCATAGTATGGGCGGCAACGAATATACGGAACACTGCTTTTCCGGGAGTCTCTCCATGCCTTTCCCCATTGTGCGCGCCATTCCGGTGACGGCGCCCCCTCCCAGCCTGCGGGACAATACCGGTGACCTCGATCGCCTGAAAAGGGCCCTCCTGCCCGAACTCACCGGAGTGCCTCCCCTGGTGCCCCAGGCCCGGCTCGCCGCCGTCGCCGCGGCCTTCCGGCGCGCCGGCTTCACGGGCGCCGCCATCGTCAACGATCTGGCCGGTCTGCCGCAACTGGTTGACTTCCTTCCTGCCCCCCCTCCATCCTTGCCGGCCATGGCCCTCGATCTCGGCACCACCCACCTGGAGGCGAGCCTCATTGATTTGGTGCACGGCACGGTTCTGGCCAGGGCCAACAGGGAAAACAGCCAGATCCGCCATGGCGCCGACATCCTGAGCCGCATCCACTTCGCGGCCAGGGGCGACGGCCTGACCCTGCTCCATGCCGGGATCATCGAGGATGTCAATTGTCTGGCCATCGAGCTGGCCAAGGCGGCCGGGCTGGCGTGCGGGGAGGTCCGGGCGCTCTCGGTTTCCGGCAACACGACCATGGTCCACTTCTTTCTGGGCCTCGATCCCCATCACCTCTGCCGGGAGCCCTATATCCCCCTGGTCAACGCTCCGGACCCATGTCCGGCCGCGGAGCTTGGCCTTGCCATCCATCCGGCCGCGCCGGTCTGGTTGCTGCCCAGCGTGGGCAGCTATTTCGGCGGCGATCTCATTGCCGGCGTCCTGGCCAGCGGCCTTGATCTGGGCGAGCAGACCAGCATGCTCATCGACGTGGGCACCAATGCCGAGGTGATCGTCGGTAACCGCGAATGGCTCATCGCCTGCGCCGGAGCCGCCGGGCCGGCCCTGGAAGGAGGAGTGGCCCGCATGGGGATGCGGGCGGGCCCGGGCGCCATCGAGCATCTGGCCATCGACCTGGAAACAAAGGCGATCCGCTACAGCACCATTGGCAACGCCAGACCCAGGGGCATCTGCGGCTCCGGGATCATCGACCTGGTGGCCGGGCTCTATCTCTCCCGGCAGATCGATATCCGGGGCAAGTTCCGGCCGCAGGCCACGGGAGAGCGTCTGCGCATGGGCGACGAGGGCTGGATCTTCGTGGTGGTGCCGGGAGAGGAATCGGCGGATGGCCGGCCCGTGGTGCTTTCCCAGGTGGATCTCGACGCGTTGATGCGCTCCAAGGCGGCCATGTACGCCATTCTCACCACCCTGCTCAATCAGGTCGGGGTCGGCTTTGCCGAGCTGCACCGCATTTATGTGGCCGGCGCTTTCGGCCGCCATATCGCCCCCAGGCAGGCCATCGTCCTCGGTATGCTGCCGGATCTGCCCCTTGCCACCTATGAGCCGGTGGGCAACAGCTCCCTGGCCGGGGCCGAGCTGGTGCTGCGGGACGGTGCGGCGAGGCGCCGCGCCCTGACTCTGGCGAAGAAGATCACCTACCTTGAGCTGAACGTCAATCAGGAATTCATGCTCCGTTTTTCCGGCTCCCGCTTCATCCCCCACACCGATCGCAGCCTCTTCCCCTCGGTGCCGTTTTTCGAAGGGGAGTGAGCCGGAGCGGTGAAGTTTTGAATTTTTCCCCACGATGTGGTAAAGAAGATTTTTTCTTTTCGAGCCTGTGTTTGGATTATGAATCGCCCCTGCCGACGGTGAGGATAAGAGTGTGAGTGAAAAAGAAAGCGCGGAACTTCCCAAGAAGCGGGTGTCGAACAAGAAGAAGACGGCCAAGGAGCGGTTGCAGGAATTCTGGTCGCTCTTCAGCAAGGAGGATGACGTTCTGGTGGTGATCAACGCCGACCCCGACGCCATTGCCAGCGCCATGGCGGTCAAGCGCCTGCTCCGCTACCGGGTGAAGAACGTCACCATCGCCTATCCCAATGAGATCCGCCGTCTCAACAACGTGGTGATGATGGATCTTCTCAAGATTCCCATGGAGCGGCTGCACACCGTGAAGGTGGGGACCTACAGCAAGAAGGTGATGCTCGATTCCCAGCCCACCCATCTGCCGGCCTTCGAGAATATCCAGTTCGATGTGGTGATCGACCACCATCCCGCCACCAGGGGCTGGGTCGCCACCTTTGTCGACATCCGCAAGGAGTGGGGGGCGACCGCCTCCATGCTCGTCGAATATTTGCGCGCCGCAGGCATGAAGCCCTCGGTGGCCCTGGCAACCGCCCTCTTCTATGCCATCAAGGTGGATACCCAGAACTTCGAGAAAAAGGCGACCCTCTCCGACGCCATTTCCTTCCGCTACCTCTTCAACCACGCCAACATGAACCTGGTGCGCAAGATCGAGCTTTCCTCGCTCAGGCGCAGCGAGCTCAATTATTTCAAGATCGCCATGAACGAGATGAAGGTGAGCAAGCAGCGCCTCTATGTTCATCTCGGGCGGGTACCCAGCCCGGACGTTCTCGTCCTCATCGCCGATTTCTTCAATCAGGTCCACGACGTGGCCTGGGTCTTTGTCTCCGGCCTGCACAACGACAAGCTGGTGGTGATCTTCCGCTGCGACGGCTACAAGAAGAACGCCGGCAGCCTGGCCGAGAAGATGTTCAACGAACTCGGTTCCGCCGGCGGACACCGGCAGGCGGCCCGCGCCGAGGTGCCGCTCAAAAACCTGCCGGCGGAGATGCAGGATTTTTCCACCCGCACCCTGATGCGCCTCACCACCAAGCATTTCAAGTAGCCGACTGAATATTCCGGCAATTCTTTGTCCTTCTCTTGCTTTTTGACAAAACGCTTTTCATAATACCCTCACGATCGCTTTGTCCGCAGCGGCAAGGTTTTTTCCCAGCCTGCAAGCAAGGGTGCCCATGAAAGTAAAACCGAAAGTCCTGGCCATGATCCTCGCCGGCGGCCGCGTCGACGAGCTGAACGTCCTCACCGCCTACCGTCCCAAGTCGGCCGTGCCCTTCGGCGGTTTCGCCCGGGTGATCGATTTCCCCTTGAGCAACCTCATGCATTCCGGTCTCGATCTGGTGGCGATCCTGAGCCAGTACCGGAGTTTTTCCCTCATCAACCATATCGGCATCGGCGCGGCCTGGGACATGACCGGCCGCCACCGGGGGGTCTCCATCCTTCCCCCCTATCAGGGCTCCGGGCAGAGCAGCTGGTACCGGGGCTCGGCCGACGCCATCCATCAGAACCTCGACTTTGTCCATTACCATGATCCGGAAACCATCCTCGTCCTCTCCGGCGACCATATCTATCAGATGGATTACCGGGAAATCCTCTCCTATCACAAGGAAAAGGATGCCGATCTCACCATCGCCTGCCTGCAGGTGCCCATGCGCGAGGCGAGTCGTTTCGGGGTGGCCGAGATAGACGAGGAGGACGGCGAACGGGGCGGCCGCATCCTCAGCTACCAGGAAAAGCCGAGCAGCCCCCGCTACAACTGGGCCTCGCTCACCGTTTACTGCTTCAAGCCCACGGTGCTCTACGAGGTGCTGGAGGCCAATGCCCGGGAGGACGATTCCTTCGAGTTCGGCCGGGACATCATCCCCAGGTTGATGACGGCCCGGAAACGGGTTTACGGCTTCAAATTCTACGGATACTGGGGCTATACCCGGACCATTGCCGAGTACTGGCAGACCAGCATGGACCTCCTCGGCCCGGAGCCGAGGATAGACCTCGACCGCTGGGGCATTCGCACCAACCTGGAGCACCGGGCGCTTCGCGATTATCAGCCGCTCAAGGTGGGGGGCAAGGCCAGCATCGACAACAGCCTGGTCTATAATGGCTGCGTGGTGGAGGGGCGGGTGGAGAATTCCATCCTCTTCCCCGGCGTCCATGTCAAGCCCGGCGCGCAGGTGAAGAACTCCGTGCTCTTTTTCGACAACGTCGTCGGCCACGACGCCGTGCTCGACAAGGTGGTGAGCGACGTCAATGTCAAGGTCGGCGCCGGGGCCCGCATCGGCGCCGAGGGGGGGCCTGGCGACAAGGAGGTGACGGTGCTGGGCTGGAACAACAGCATTCCCGACGGGCTTACCATCGGCTCCGGCTGCACCCTGCACCCGAATCTGCGGCCGGAAAGGCTGCTTGCCGAAATCAAGAGCGGGGAGGTGGTCCGATGACGAACCGGGACAATACCCTGGTGCTGCTCCTGGCCGGCGGGGTGGGCAGCCGTCTGAACATCCTGGTGCAGACCAGGGCCAAGCCGGCCGTGCCCTTTGCCGGCTTTTACCGGATCATCGATTTTTCCTTGAGCAACGTGATGAACTCAGGCTTGAGCCAGGTGGGGGTCCTCACCCAGTACAAGCCCCTCTCCCTGATGCGCCATCTCGGCACCGGCGAGGCCTGGGACTTTACCGGCCGCACCCGGGGGGTGAAGATCCTTCCCCCCCGCACCGGCTTCAAGGATTCTGACTGGTACAAGGGAACCGCCGATGCGGTGCGCCAGAATATCGACTTTATCCGCGCCCACCCCTCCAAGGAGATCGTCATCCTCTCCGGCGACCATATCTACCGGATGGACCTGGACGACATGCTCCAGTTCCATCGCCGCAAAGAGGCGGATGTGACCATCGCCATGATGGTGGTGCCCCTTTCCGAGATCCATCAGTTCGGGGCCGGCATCACCAACGAGGAGGGGCGCATCGTCGAATGGGAGGAAAAGCCCAAGGTGCCGCGCACCGACCTGGCCTCCATGGGCATCTATGTCTTCGATACCGAGTATCTGCTCAGGATCCTCGAGGAAGACCGCGAGGAGGTGGACTTTGGCATGCATCTTCTCCCCAAGGCCATCGAGCGGGACAATGTCTTTGCCTACCCCTTCCGCGGCTACTGGCGGGACGTGGGCACGGTGCAGGCGTACTGGGAGGCCAACATGGACCTGCTCCGCGCCGACTCGGAGATTTCCCCCCAGGCCTGGGGGATCAGGCCCAATCCCTACGCGGATGGCCTGGCCTCCGACCGTTGCCCGGCCCGTTTCGTCAGCGGCTGCCAGGTGGAGGGCTCGATGGTCTCCGCCGGCTGCGTCATCGAGGGGAGGGTGGTCAACTCGCTGCTTTCCCCCGGCGTCCATGTGGGAAAAGGGGTGGTGGTCAAGGATTCTATCATCTTCCACGATTGCCTCCTCGAAGAGGGGGCGGTGGTCGATCTGGCCATCCTCGACAAGCGGGTCCGGGTTGGCAGCGGGGCGGTGGTGGGCCTGGGCGAGGACAAGGCGACACCCAACCGGGTCTACCCCAAGCACCTCTACACCGGCATCACCATGATCGGCAAGGAGGTGGCGGTGCCTTCCCGGGCAACGATCGGCCGCAACTGTGTGGTGGAGCCCTACCGCAAGGAAGTCGATTTCCCGAGCCTCCGCCTTGCCACCGGGGAAACCATCTGATGGCCCAGGGCCGGGAGGGGACGCTCCTCCGGCCCAAAGCACACCAGGGAATGGGGCTTTCCGGCCCCGTTCTCCCTTTCCTTTTGTCCTTTCCTCCCTGAGAAGCCAAACTCTTTTCTTCCGCTTTTGCCTGTGGTAAGGTCGGGTAATTTTACCCATGCGGGCGGCCGGAGGCCGTGCGTCGGTTTTGACGATCAACAGGGGAGAGAGCGATGGGGCGTTACAGGGAGATCTACGGGAAGAGTTTGGAGGATCCGGCTTCGTTCTGGGCCGCGGCCGCGGAAAAGATCGACTGGCATCGGCAGTGGGATCGCACCCTTGACGCCTCTGATCCCCCGTTTTACCGCTGGTTCGTGGGCGGTGAGCTCAATACCTGTCACAACGCCCTGGACCGGCATGTGGCGGGGGGCAGGGCCGATCAGGTCGCCCTGATCTATGACAGCCCGGTCACCGCCAGCCTGGAAAAGTTCACCTACCGGGAGCTGCTCGACCAGGTTGCCCGCTTTGCCGGAGCCCTTGCCGGCCTTGGCCTGCAGAAAGGCGACACGGCGATCATTTACATGCCGATGATTCCCCAGGCCGTTATCGCCATGCTGGCCTGCGCCCGTCTCGGCGTGGTGCATTCCGTGGTTTTTGGTGGCTTTGCCGCCAAGGAGCTGGCCCTGCGCATCGATCACTGCAAGCCTGCCGTGATCATCTCCGCCTCCGGCGCCATCGAGGGGAAAAAGATCATCGAGTACAAGCCCCTCCTGGACGAGGCCATTGCCCTGGCCGGCCACAAGCCGGGGAAATGCATCGTCTATCAGCGCGCCCATGTGAAGGCGCCGCTCAGCACCGACCGCGATCTTGACTGGCAGGAGCTCATGCGGATGGCCGAGCCAGCGGCCTGTGTGCCGGTGAAGGCCACCGATCCCCTTTACATCCTCTACACCTCTGGAACCACCGGCATGCCCAAGGGGGTGGTGCGCGACAACGGCGGCCATGCCGTGGCCCTGCGCTGGAGCATGGAGCATATCTACGGGGTGGGGCCGGGGGAGGTTTTTTGGGCCGCCTCGGACGTGGGCTGGGTGGTCGGCCATTCCTACATCGTCTACGGGCCGCTGCTCACCGGCTGCACCACCGTGCTTTATGAGGGCAAGCCGGTGGGAACCCCCGACCCCGGCGCCTTCTGGCGGGTGATCTCCCAGCACCGGATCAAGGTGCTCTTCACGGCGCCCACCGCCTTTCGGGCCATCAAGAAAGAGGATCCCGACGCCGAGTACCTGCGGCAATACGAGCTGGAGAATTTTGCCACCCTTTTTCTCGCCGGCGAGCGTCTTGATCCCGATACCTATCACTGGGCGAGCAGGATTCTGGGCAGGCCCGTGGTCGACCACTGGTGGCAGACCGAGACCGGCTGGCCCATCGCCGCCAACTGTCTGGGCATCGAGCCCTGCCCCATCAAGCCGGGTTCTCCGACCCTGCCGGTGCCGGGCTATGACGTGCGGATTCTCGATGACCAGGGCCGGGAGCTCGGTCCGCATCAGGAGGGGCATGTGGTGATCAGGCTGCCTTTGCCGCCCGGCACCTTGCCCACGCTCTGGCAGGCGGACAAGAAGTTTGTCGACGCCTACATGAGCAGGTTTCCCGGCTACTACGAAACCAGCGACGGGGGCTATCGCGACGAGGACGGCTATCTCTTTGTCATGGGCCGGATGGACGACGTGATCAACACCGCCGGCCATCGGCTTTCCACCGGGGCCATGGAGGAGGTGATCGCCACCCATCCCGATGTGGCCGAGTGCGCGGTGTTCGGCGCCGAGGATTCCCTCAAGGGTCAGTTGCCGGTGGGGCTGGTGGTGCTCAAGGCCGGGGTGGCCAGGGAGGAGGGGGAGATCAAAAAAGAGCTGGTCCGGCTTGTCCGCAGCCAGATCGGGCCCATCGCCTGCTACAAGGACACCGCCGTGGTCAGGCGTCTGCCCAAGACAAGAAGCGGCAAGATCCTGCGCGCCACCATGCGCAGCATCGCCAACGGCAAGGAGTACCGCGTTCCCTCCACCATCGACGACCCGGCCATTCTTGCCGAAATCGAGGAAAGCCTGCAGTCCCTGGGGTTTCCGAAAAAAAGCTGAGGGCCGTCGGGCGCGGGGCCGGGAAAGCGATGGATATTCAGGCGTTGGTGAACGATCCTGGCCGGGACCCTGCCGCGCTGCGGCAATGGTTTTCCCTGGCCCTGGTCAAGAAGCTGGGCGTGCTCAGGCAGCCCTACCATTGCCGGACCGCGGACGCCAAGATCAATCCGCCGGCCGGCCTCCTCCTGGCTGCCGCGCTGCTTCTTGACGACGGCGAGGCCGTGGCCACGGCCCTGGGGGTGCTTCAGGCCGAGGACGAGGAGCGCGGGTGCGGGCGGGCTGCCGCCGACGGCGAAAGCAGCCTCCTGCCCCAGGCGCTGCGCCAGGCCCTGGAGCCGTTCCTGACCGGAGACAGGGGCGGCCGGGAGGAGATTCTGGCGCGGGCGCGGCGTTACGGCCTTTGGTGAGTCCGGGTCAGGCCGTTGCCCCTTTTTCGCTGAGTTTGCTGCGCAATTTGAGTTTGGAGAGGCCGTAGCGGATGATGGCGGACATGTCTTCGGCGGTTTCCATGCCCTTGCCGATCAGGGCGAGCGCCTCCTCTCTGGAAAGGTTCATCATCGGCCCGAAGTGGCGCAGGAGTTCGTTCAGCTCCCAGTCGCCCTGACGGCTGACGGCCGCGGTGAGACGGTTGCAGAAGGCGGCGACGTTGAGCAGGTAGAGCTGGGAGTCTATCCTGCTGGTGGGGGGTGGGGGATTGGTCGCCATGCTCAGGACGATTTTTTCGGAGAAGTTCCAGAACCTGGCTATCTCCATGCCGACCCGGGCGAAGCTCAGGTCGCCCAGGACGCTTTTTGCGGCGTGCTCTTCCGAGCAGCCGGTGGCGAGGAGCGCCTGGATACTGCGGTAGAGTTCCGGCAGATAGACGAGGATGATGATCTTGCCAAGCTCATGGAGCAGGGTGCAGATGAAGACATCCTCTTCCTGGACCCTGATTTTCTTGGCCGCGCAAAGGAATTTCGCCGTGGTGGCGCTGAGGAAGGATTTCGCCAGGAGCTTGCTGATCTCCTCCTTCTCCACCCCCGCCTTGAGGAAATCGTCAAACAGGGAGAGGGTGAGCGCCAGCTCCTTGATGGTGTTCATGCCCACCGCGGTGATGGCGCGCGTGACACTCGTCACCGGCACCCCCCGCAGGTAGTAGGCGGAATTGGCCACCTGGAGGAGTTTGGCGGTGAGGGAGGCATCCTTGAGGATGACGGCGGCGATTTCCTGGGCCGTGGCCTTGCTGCTGTTCAAGAGGCCGATCAGCTCCTGCACGTGGTCGCTCATGGCGGGAAGTTCGCTCATGTTGACCTTGCCGAAGATTTCACTCAGCGTTGTCTGGGATCCGTCTCCTTGTGCCATATCCTCCCGCCGCGTTCGTGATCGACTTTCCGGCCTCTGGTGAGCCTGATTCCCGGGCCGCCCGTGCGGTATCTCAGCGCAGGCCGGCCAGGAAAGGCCCCACCGCCTCCGGCCCCTGTTCCTCGACCAGGCGGATGGTGGCGGTGCCGATCACGGCAAGATCCGCCTTGCCGCGGAGTGCCGCCACGTCCTCCCTGCTGCTGATGCCGAAACCCACGGCGAGCGGCAGCTCGGTGGCCCTGCGGCAGCGGGCCAGATAGTCGTTGAAGGGCCGGTCGAACTCCGTCTTGCTGCCGGTGACGCCCCGGCGGGCAACGCAGTAGATGAAGCCCTGGCCGTGCCCGGCCAGCGTGCGCATCCTTTCCTCGCTGCTGGTGGGGGCGAAGATCTGGATGGGGGCAAGGCCATGCTCGCCGCAGAGGCGCAGGTACTCCTCCCCCTCCTCCGGCGGCAGATCGGGGACGATGAAGCCCTGAATGCCGATTTCCTTGGATTTTTTGATAAAATCACCCACCCCGTATTTGAAAAGGATGTTGTAGTAGGTCATGAAGAGGAAGGGGATTGGGTGACAGGCCGCCATTTCCGCGGCAAAGTCGAGACACTCCCGCACCTTGACGCCGCTGGCGATGGCCTCCTGGTTGGCCTTCAGGATCATGGGGCCGTCCGCCACCGGCTCGGAAAAGGGGATCTGCAGCTCGATCACGTCCACGCCGTTTTCCACCATCTGCCCGATCACCTCGCGGTTCACGGCAAAGGAGGGGTAGCCCAGGACCAGATGGGTCATGAGCAGGATATCCTTTTGGGCCTTTCTGGCCCGGATGGTGTCAGTAAGCTGCATATTCGGCCCCCTTTTCCCGGATGAACGCCTTCCAGGAAGGATCGGCAAAGGCGTGGGCAATGGTGAAGATGTCCTTGTCGCCCCGGCCGGACTGGTTGATGATGATGGCCTGGTCAGGGGAGAGCGAACCCGCCTCCTTGAAGGCCTGGACAAAGGCGTGCGTCGACTCCAGGGCCGGGATGATGCCTTCCTTCTTGATGGTCAGGTCCAGGGCCGCCATGACCTCCTGGTCCGTGGCCGCCTCAAAGCGGACCCTGCCCCTTTCCCACAGGTCGGTGAGGATGGGGGAAACGCCAACGTAGTCGAGTCCTGCCGCCACCGAGTGGGTATCGAGCATCTGGCCGTCGGAATCCTGCAGGAACATGGTCTTGTAGCCCTGGGCCACGCCCGGGGAGGCGTCCTGTGCGGCAAGGCGCACGGCGTGCTTGCCGGTGGCGATGCCCTTGCCGCCGGCCTCCACCCCGATCAGTTCCACATCCTTTTCGTCGAGAAAGCCCTGGAAGATGCCCATGGCGTTGGAACCGCCGCCCACGCAGGCGTAGACCCTGGCCGGCAGCCTGCCGAAGCTTTTCAGAATCTGTTGCCTCGCCTCCTTGCCGATGATGGACTGGAACCAGGCCACCATCTCGGGAAAGGGATGCGGCCCGCAGACGGTGCCCATCACGTAGTGGGTGGTGTCCATGTTGGAGACCCAGTCGCGGAAGGCCTCGTTGATGGCGTCCTTCAGGGTTTTCGAGCCGGTGGTCACCGGCACCACCGTGGCGCCGAGCTTTTCCATCCAGAAGACGTTGGGGCGCTGGCGATGGACATCCTCCGCACCCATGTAGATCGTGCATGCAAAGCCGAATTTGGCGGCCATGGTGGCGGTGGCCACCCCGTGCTGGCCGGCGCCGGTNNTCGGCGATCACCCGTTTCTTGCCCATGCGCTTGACCAGCAGCCCCTGGCCCATGACATTGTTGGCCTTGTGGGCGCCGGTGTGATTGAGATCCTCGCGCTTGATGTAGATCTGCGCGCCGCCGAAGTGGCGGGAGAGGTTCTCCGCGTGGGTGAGCGGGGTGGGGCGGCAGGAGTAGGAGCCCATCAGCTCCACGTATTCCTGCCAGAAGGCGGGGTCCGCTTTCAGCCGTCCGTACACCTCGCGCAGCTCGCGAAAGGTTTCGTAGAGCACCTCGGGGATGAAGGCGCCGCCCCATTGTCCGAAATAGCCGGGTTTGTTCTTCATAATGGTCGCAAGTTCCGGAAGATATTGTGCAAAAAAGAGCAAATTACCCGAAGCGCCCGGCTTTGTCGACAGAAGAATAGGGGGCTGTTGCCAGTGCGCGCAGTGCCGGGGCACGGTATGGGGCGTGACGATGGGTGTCGGGAAATTGTATAGAAATTTCCTATTTGTGCAATCGGAATTTTTTTGCGTATAAGCAGAGAGGCAAGAGACAATCCTCTCCGTGGCTCTGGAGGGAAGAAGAAAAAAATGCGTACAGGGAAGGAGAAACCCATGCGGAAAATCGTGTTGCTGGCCTTATCGTTTGTCTGCCTGCTCAATGTGGCGGCAATTTTTGAAACATTCAACTTTGTCGAGCCGGATCAGTTCAAGGAATGGCTCGTTTCCGGCAAGCCGATGCTTCTCGTCGATATCCAGGAGAAGGCAGGCTTTGCCGCCGCCCATTTCCCCGCCTCCATGGAAACCAATGCCTTCCCGGTGGAAACGGCTGCGGAGAGGGCACGCCTCGATCCTGCCGTGGAAGCCTACAAGAAGAACGGCCACGAGGTGATCGTGCTTTGCCCCCGCGGCGGTGGCGGCGCGAAAAGGACCTACAGCTACCTGAAAAGCCAGGGCGTGCCCGAGGAGAAGCTCTTCATTCTCAGCGGCGGGGTCGAGAAATGGCCCTACCGGGAGATGTTGCAGACCGGAAAGTGATCCTGACGAGTGTAATAATTCTTAAAAACGAGGAGGGAAGTCATGCAAGGGAAAAGGGTTTTGTTGTTGCTTCTGGCGGGGCTGCTCATGCTGCCGATTTTTTTCGGGGGCGAAGCGGGGGCTGCTCTGAGCAAAGAGGGCTATGCTGTCATCGACACCGAAGAGCTCAGGGAGCTGCTTGCATCCGAAACGGCGATCACGGTGGTCGATGCCAGGAATTCCGAGGAGTATCAGGAGGTGCACATCAAAGGGGCCCATCAGCATCCCGGAGAAGAAATTCTCCGAGCATCTCGGGAAACTACCGGCTGACAAGGCCGCAATCCTGGTCTTTTACTGCAACGGCGTCAATTGCGGCAAGAGCAAAAAGGCCGCAGTCAAGGCCCTTGGCCTCGGCTACGGAAAGGTCTTTGTCTATGCCGAGGGGATGCCGGTCTGGGAAGAGAAGGGGCTTCCGATCTACGCCGGTCCCGATTACGAAAAGAAGGTCGAAACGACAAAGATCTCTCCGCAGGAACTCGACGCCCTTCTTGCGAGCGGCGGCGCCGGCCACACCCTTGTCGATGTGCGCGATCCTGAAGAGTTCGCGGCAGGGCATATTCCGGGGGCGCTCAACATCCCGTCGGATTCGTTTGCTTCCCGGTCAGGCTCCCTCGACAGGGAGAAGAAGATCATTGTCTACTGCAATTCCGGGGGGCGCAGTTACAACGCCTACCGGAAGCTGATGAAGCTTGGCTACGAGCGGATCAATCAGGCCATTTTCGCCGACTGGAAGGCCGCCGGGCTTGCTGTTGCCACGAATTGAAGCCGTTCGGGCCACAAGCCCACAAGCAAAACAGATTGGGGAGAGCGTTATGGGTGCAGCAGGGTTCGAGGTGGAGACCTGTCCGGCACTGCCCCATTGTCCCCTGCAGGGCCTACTGCTTTTGAAGCCAGGCGCTGCGAAAGCGACTCCTGGCTGGTTGGCCATACCCGCGAAGATTGGCATTTCGGTCTGTCGGCCGGTCTAGGTGGTTCCCCTCAATATCCCCTGAGTTATCCTTTTACCGCGGAAAGGCCTGGGAGTTCCTGGCCTTTCCGTTCTTCTTGCGTCCCCTGCCGGCATTTTTTCTGACTGGCCAGGGGGCGGCCGCGATCACCACTGTTGCGCAAAGCCGGGCGGCGCTTCAGTCCTGGCAGCCCGGCGGCAGGCTCATTCGCCGATCCTCGCCAGTACCTCCGGCAGCGTGAGCCGGCAGGCCGCGGCAAAATCCTCCGGAAAGTGGCCGTTGATCCACCGGAGCTGCGCCTCGGAAAAGGCGCCCATGGAGTGGGGTAGCTTGGGGAGCAGGGCGTAGAGGAGGCGCTGGTCCGCATCGGGATTGTCGATCCGCTTGGCAAACTCGATGCTGGTCACCAGCCGGGCGCCCAAGCGCGCCAGGATCTGCTGGCCGATGAGCAGGGCCCGATCCAGGGAAGCGCGGGTTTCGGCGTCCGCCTCCAGGACGTTGCCCACCTCCCCGACCGTCATGATCTGCAGCTCCCACTGCGAGGTTTGCGCCTTGGGGACAAAGAGCAGGACCTTGCCGTCTTCGTGGACAATCAGGCTGTCATTGCCAGTTTTTAGTCCGTCCATCCTCCTGTTGCCGCGGATTGCCGCAAGATAGGTCGCAAAAAAGGCTTTGCCGGTTTTCTCCTTGTAGCGTTCGGAAAAATCGGCGACCAGATCCCCGCAGCCGTAGGCAGGGAGGGGTTCCCCTGCCGCATCCTCACCGGTGTGCCAGGCGGGAACCTCGCGGGGCAGCAGGGCGAATTGCTGATGGATCTGCTGGTGCGAAGCGTGGAGCCG
Organism: Desulfobulbaceae bacterium UBA2262; assembly: GCA_002347185.1. Lineage (GTDB taxonomy): Bacteria > Desulfobacterota > Desulfobulbia > Desulfobulbales > Desulfurivibrionaceae > UBA2262. Next base: position 33,509 of record DDXK01000091.1, read on the forward strand.
GTAGCCGCTTGCCGCGAAATCGAAACCGAAATTCCAGCCCCAGAGGGTCGAGTTGAAAGAGAGCGCCCCGGTGTCCTGCCTGGCAAGAGCGAGGAGTATCCGCTGCCGCAGCTCTTCCAGTTCTTTTTCCGCCAGGGCTCTGCGCGCCTGTGGCAGGGGGAGGAGCAGCTGCTCGGCAAGGCGGAGATAGGTACGCTGATAGTAGAGGTGGCGCAGGCCGCGCATGTCGGTGCGGGTGAGGTCCGCAGTGCGGTAGCGTACCGCGTCATCCGCCATGTTCGCTGCGTAATGTCCCCAGGGGATGTAGCTGTTCCGGCGCAGGTACTCGAAGCTGTGGCTGCCTGGCTGGGAAAATTCGCCGACGATTTCACTGCCCCCCTGCACCCCGGGCCTGAGGACCATGGCCCGCTTGTAGGCGTCCGGGAGATGAAAATTGTTGACCAGGGTCTCAAAGAGGTCATGGTTTCTGATGCGCGGCTGCAGACGGCCCTGGTCGTTTTTCTCGTATTGCAGGCCGGCGGGCTCGCCCCGTTCGCCGGGGACAAAATCGCAGCAGAGCCGTGCCAGCAGGATGAGATCCTGGGGATCGGTGGAGGTGGCGGCCAGGGTCAGAAGCACGCTTGCGGGCAGAGCCTTGAACTGCGCCTCCCGCTCCTCCGGCTTTCGCGATGGGCAGATCCGTTGCAGGGCCTGGTGCATGGAAACTGCCGGCGGTTCGGGCAGGCGGATCGAGGCCGGGTCCGCCGCCCTGGTCGCGGCCCAGGAGCTGCAGATGAAGGTGGCGCCCCGGAAGGGCAGGGGGTTGGCGATCTCGTAAATCCAATCCGCCTGCGGGACTTCTACGGTTCCTGCCGGGAAGTTGGCGCTGTTCAGGTGGGGAGTGCCATCGGGCAGGGAGCCGAGCGGGGCAAGGAAATCGTGTTCCCGCAGGTTGGCAACCTGATATGCCGGCTTATGGAGGCCATGGATAAAACGGCCGGACGGATGCACAGAGGAGCGCAGTGTCATGGCGAGATTTCTCCGGAAAGAGGGCAGGGGGATCGGCTCCTTTCTGCTTCCTCGACAGAAAAAGAAGAACCAGGGAGGCTGAAAGGTTCATCCGTCATTTTTTAACGCAAGGAGGCCCTGTCGCAAAGCAAATTATTTCGCTCTTGGGCCTGGAGGCTTTTGCCGCCGCATTTTTTCGCGCCCTGCGCCATCCTCGTGCTTCCTTTTGTTTTGAAATTTGCTAAGATGGAAACGTTGCGCCTGGTCCGGGAGGCGAGCTCAAGCCGCCTTTCGGACCGCGCCCTTCAGCGTCTGACAGGAAACATGGCGTTCCCTTTCCCTTTTTTCTTTAATAAGCAGGGCATGGCCAGGCAATGACAACCTTCATCCGGAAACTGCTTGCACGCAAGGAGCCCGCTCCTCAGCCCGCGCCAGGCCCAGGCGCCATCATCTGCACGGCGCCCTGCATTTTCACCAATGTGCTGCGGGACATCGACACCGGCCTTATCATTCTCGACACCATCGCGAAAAAGGTCTTTTTCAAAAACAAGCATGCGATCAGGATACTCGAACCGCTGGCCGCGGCCCACGACTATCAGGGGCTGTACACCATACTCTGCGACGACCTGAATAATCTCCGGAAACCGGGGCGCACCCGGAGCCGGCAGACCATCATCCGCTACGAGCACCGGGTGCTCGGCTATACGGTGTACCGGATTCCCGGCGACGAGCGCTATGTGTCGGTGCTGATCCAGGACATCACGGACAGGCACAGGCTGGCGGCCATTGACGAGGCCTCGGAGATGATGAACAACATCAGCTGTCTTTTTTCCGGGATCAGGCACGAGATAGGCAACCCCTTAAACTCGATCAAGATGGCCTTGACCGTTCTGCAGAACAATCTCAACAAGTATTCGCCCGAGGAGATCGATGTCTATTTCAACCGCATCTCCGGAGAAATTTCCAAGATGGAGGCCTTGCTCAAGTCCTTCAAGAACTTCAGCATGTTCGAAACACCCAAGACCAGCGATGTGGACCTGGCCGCCTTTTTTGACAATCTTATGCACCTCCTGGGCGCGGATATCCGCAACAAAAACGTCGAGGTGAACATCGATCTCGCCCCTGGCGCCCAGCGGGTGCTGGTGGACAGCAGGGCTCTCCAGCACGTGGTGATGAATCTTTTCGCCAATGCCATCGATGCCATGGCCGCGGTGGCCCAGCCGAGGCTGACCGTGAGCAGCTGTAGCCGCGACGGCGTGGTCCTGCTTTCCATCGCCGACAACGGCTGCGGCATGTCCGAGGAGCTGAAGCGGGACATCTTCAAGCCTTTTTTCACCACCAAGCCGCACGGGTCCGGCCTCGGCCTGGTGATTTCCAAGAAGATGCTCACCCAGATGAATTGCGGCATCGAGTTGGCCAGCGAGAAGGGAAAAGGCACGACCTTTACCCTGATTCTGCCCAGAAGCGAGGTGAAGATGCACAGGGCCGGGGCCTGATCCGCCCTCCCCGCTGCATGCCATACTGGTGGGCTTGTTAAAAGATGCTTTTGTCTGCTGTCGACTTGTTGAACAAAATTGACTTGTTATGATAGAGTCATTGTGGTTGTTACTTATTGACTGATCCAAAGGAGGAGCAGATGGGGATTCGTTCACGTTTCATGATTATCCTGGCGGTTATCTTCGGCACGGCCACAGTGCTGATCGGGGTGGCCAGCTACAAGTTCAGCGAGCGCAGCGCCCTGGCCGAGGCCAGAAGCAAGGGCGACCTGATCTTCAACTATATCCTTGCCAACCGGGATTTTTATCGCGGCAAGCAGCAGCCGCTCATCATGGAGGTCTTCGAGAAGGATCGCTTCTATCCCGAGCTGATGTCCGACTTCGTGCTCACCCGCGGCACCTTTGACATCTTCAAGGGCAAGCTCGGCGGCTATGATTTCAAGCAGGCGACCCTCAATCCTCTCCACCAGCCCAACAAGGCGGACCAGTGGGAGCGGGAGCTGATCGCCACCTTTGCCAAGGATCCCGCTTTGAAGGCGCGTGAGGGGCTCATGGAGAAAAACGGTGAAAGCTTCTTCTACATGGCCAACCCCATCAGGGTTTCGGAAAAGGATTGCCTGCGCTGCCATGGTGATGTCACCGACGCACCCAAGGATCAGGTGGAGATTTACGGAACGGAAAACGGGTACGGGTGGAAAATGGGCGAAACAGTCGGTGCCTACGTGGTCTATGTTTCCGTGGAAAAGGCCTTGGCCGAAGCGAGGAAGGGGGCCATGGTCCTTTACCTCATCGGTGCCGGCTGCCTGCTGGTGGCCCTGGTCGGGATCTGGATCTTCATGGACCGCTTCATCGTCAATCCCATAGTCCAGTTGAGCGGCAAGGCCGAAGAGATCAGCCTGGGCAAGAATATCGAAGAGGGCGTGGGAATCAAGCGCAACGACGAAATCGGCGCCCTGGCCAGTGCCATCGAGAGATTGCGGATGAGCATGGTCAGAATTCTCAAGCGCTGAGGCGGAAGGGGCGGGGGAAGTGCCTGCGGGCCGCTTCCCCTGGATTCTCAACTATGCGAAAGGGTGAGTGCGTCATGCGCAGCCATGGACGGAATGAAAAAAAGGTGCTCTTGGGATTTTTCCTGCTGCTTTGCGGTCTTTTCTGCGCGGCAGCCCAGGGGGTTGCCGCCGATTGCAAGGCCCTGGCCGAGAAGGTGAGGAAGGAGCAGAGCCTGGTGGCCAAAAGGGATCTGCTTGCCGCCGCGGTCAAGGAATGCGGCAACGATGCGGAAATCAACTACATGTATGGCTACTCCCTGGAGCGGTTGCGCAAGTATGACGAGGCCCTGAAGTACTACGCCAGCGCCACGGCTTTGGACAGGAAGTACGCCAAGGCCTTTTTCAGCATGGGCGATGTGTACATGAACCTCGATCAGGTGGCCAATGCGGTCACCGCCTATGAAAAGGGGTTGAACGTCGAGCCCGGGGATAAGAGGGCCGGGAAATCGCTGGAGTCGGCCCGGATCAAGTTGAAGGCGCTGCGCGGCGAGTCGGTCAGCACCGAGGAAGCCGCCACCGTGCTGATCGCCGAAAAGTCCAAGGAGCGCGAGCTCACCCCCATGGAGGCGACCATACTCAGGCTGCTGATCCTTTTCCCTGGCAAATCCGTCGAGCTGCCGGAGGAGGGAAGCGATCAGTTGAGCCTGGTGGCGGTGCGCGCCCTGAACAGCCCCGAATTGAAGAATGCCGTTTTCGAGGTTTCGGGAAACACCGACGATACTGGCGAAAAGGCCGCCAATCTTGCCCTGTCCCGCAAGCGGGCGGAGGCGGTCCGGGATTTTCTCGTGGAGAATTACAGGGTCGATGCCAAGCGGCTGAAGGTGGCTGCCTACGGCGAGGCGCAGCCCCTGGTTCCCAATTCCACGGAACAGAACAGATCCATGAACAATCGGGTTGAGTTCAAGCGGCTCAAGTAGGCGGGGAAAAGTTCACGCTCAATAAAAAAGGGGCCTTGCAAGGCCCCTTTTTTATTGAGCTCCCTCAGCTCCCTCAGCTCCCTTTCAGCCCAGAAGCCGGGCGGTCTGCGTCCGGAACTCCTTTTCCAGGGCCTCGTCCCCGATTTCCTTGCAGAAGGCCGCCACCAGCTCCGGGAAGCGTGCCTTCCCGCATTCGCCGGCCTGCAGCCATTTTTCCACCGTTTCCTTGACGATCATCGCGGCAATGGGGCCGATGGCCCTGGCCAGGGCGTCCTGGAAGACGGGAATGGCGCTCTTGAGCGGTTCTTCCTTTTCCGCCTCGGCAAAGCTCTTCACGCCGGCTTTTTTTGCCGAGGGCGCCTTCAGGGCCAGCTCCGGATTCGCCCGGATCCGTTCAACCGCCTGGGCCATTTCGCCCAGCAGCATGTTGCTGGTCATGTTGATCAGGGGGAAATTGGCGTCCGGCGCGCAGAGGATCACCAGGGAGGAGTCGGCGAGCAGGTGTTTCGCCACCACCATGGTCCCCTGAAAGAGCATCTCCACCGAATTGACGCTCAGATGGCAGGAGGCGTTCATCTTGAAGATGCGTTCCAGCGAGCCCTCCAGCTGTTTCAGTATCTCATGGGTATAGCCTTTCGGTACATCGGAAAAGGTGACATCCGGCTTGCCCGCATAGATGAAAACCCCCTGTACCCCCGGGAGCATCTTGATTTCCTGCAACAGTTCATCCATGATCAGTGCTCCTTCTTAGGCCTGGGCCTGGGCAAGGGCCGGGGCGATGCTTGCCATGATTTTCGTCGGAGAAACCTCTGCCTGCATCTCGATTCCCACCGAGAGGTTGGGGCCGGGCAGAATGAGGAGTTTTTCGCCCTGTTCCTGGGTGAGCATGATATGTCCCGGGAGGTTTGTCTGGCCAAGGATGGCGCGGATTTTGTCGGCGGCCATGGCAACGTAGGTGACAAAGGTCTTGAACTCCTTGTTGTCGATGTTCTTCTGGCTCTTCACGGAGCCGTCGCCACCCACGACGATCATGCGGATGATGCCGACGGTGGTGTTGAGCTTGTGTTCGAGGACGTGCATGGGGTCGTCGCTGAGCTCCGGAGGCATCTCCAATGGTGGGGGCGGGGCGGTGGCGAAGTCGAGGTCGTCGAGCTGGTCGAGCTCGTCTCCCGCCGGAGCGCCTCCCTCCTTGGCCATTTTTTCAGCCCGCTCGTCGCTGAGGCGCGCGCCTTCGATGAGGATGAAGCCCAGAGGGACTTCAATGGTCCGCTTCCGGTTCTGGCAGAAGTTGTAGATTTCGATCTCGGCCTGTTCCCAGCTGATGATTTCAAAGGCGGCATCGAGCCCTTCGATCGGCTCGGTGTAGGCATTGATCAACTCGCCGTTCTGGAAAAAAAGCAGGCCGGTGCGGGCGCCGGATTTGGCCATGATGGTGCAGGTTTTTTTGTCAAGCTCCAGGAGCTGGAGGAAGGAGGGCAGGGAGATTCCGCTCACATGGCCCTTGAAGCCGGCCTTCAGCCCCTCCTGGATTTTTTCGAGGAGCTGCCCGAAATCGATGGGCTTTTCGATGTACTGAAAAGCCCCCATGTTCATGAGGCGATCTTCCATCTCCGGAGTTCCGAAGGCGGTCATGGCGATAACCGGCACGATGTTGCTCAGCCGGCTCATCTGGCTCACCAGCTGAAAACCGTCCATCACCGGCATCTTCAGGTCGGTGACCAGAAGGGAGATGGCCTGGTTCTGCAGGATCTCCAGGGCTTCCTTGCCGTTTCCGGCGGTGATGACCTGGAAGGTGTCGGCATGCTCCTTGAACATGTCCTGCAGGCTCAGGATGAAGCCCTGGTCGTCATCGACGATCAATACTTTTTTCATGGCGTTGGCCTCGCTGCGCTGCGGTTGATGCGTCTGGTAAACAAGAATCCCGTTCCTTTACTTGATGCAGGCTGCCCGGACCTGCAGCAGGTCGGTGTGGCCCTGGAGCACCTTGCGGATGCCATCCTGCTTGAGGGTGAGCATGCCGCCTTCCTGGCCGGCGCCGCGGATTTCCATGATCGGGGCGTTTTTGACAATCAGAAGCTTGAGCTGATCGCTGACGGTCAGGAGTTCGTGGATGGCAAGCCGGCCCAGGTAGCCGCTGTTTTTGCATTTTCCGCAGCCCACCGGTCTGTAGAGGCTGCCGGCCTCGATTTCCGCCCTGGTCAGGGGCGCAAGGGGGTGGGGACCATATTCGCTGATGAGCAATTCCTTTTCCTGCTCGTCCGGCTGGTAGGCCTCCCGGCAGTGCGGGCAGAGACGGCGCACCAGGCGCTGGGCCAGAATGCCGAGCAGGGAGTCGGAAAAGTTGAAAGGGTCGATCCCCATGCCCAGCAGCCTGGTCACCGTTTCCGGCGCCGAGTTGGTGTGCAGGGTCGAGAAGACCAGATGGCCGGTGAGGGCGGCCTCGATGACGATTTCCGCGGTTTCCTCGTCGCGGGTTTCGCCGACCATGATGATATCGGGGTCGGCACGGAGAAAGGCGCGCAGGATGCGGGCGAAATCAAGACCGATCTTCTTTTCCACCTGCACCTGGCGGAGGCCGTCCTGGACGATTTCCACCGGATCCTCGACGGTCCAGATCTTCTTGTCCGGGCGGTTGACGTAGTTGAGCGCGCTGTGCAGGGTGGTGGTCTTGCCGGAGCCGGTGG
>DDXK01000042.1 GCA_002347185.1 Desulfobulbaceae bacterium UBA2262
TGATCGAGCAGGGGCTTGATCATGAAGGAAAGGCAGGTGGTGGTGCAGGAGGCCGCCGAAACCAGGTCGTGCTGGCCGGGATTGAAATCGCCGTCGTTGATCCCCATCACGGTGGTGACGGCGTCGGCCGGCATCTCCAGTCCCTTGGTCTTGATCTTGAAAGGCGCGGAGAGAAGCACCTTTTCGGCGCCGGCCTGCAGATGGCCGCGCAGCGCCCCCTTGGGACTGTCGGCATCGGCGGTGGGATCGGTGAAAACGCCGGTGGTATCCACGACCAGCCGCACCTCGTTTTCCTTCCACTTGATGCCGGCCGGATTCCTCGACTCGCGCAGAATCTTGACCGGCACCCCGTTCACGGTCATGGTGCCCTCGGCTTCATTGAGATTCTCGATCACCCGGCCGGCCTTGCAGCCATGCAGGTACATGCCGAGCCGGCCGTAGGTGCTGTCGCGGTCGATGCAGGCGGCGATATCCTGCAGACCGGTACCGATCTGGCGGCCCACGTTGACGACGATTTCGGAAAAATGCTTGCGGGACACATGATGCCAGAGGGAAAGCTTCCCGATTCTCCCAAGGCCGTTAATGCCGAGTTTCATTTGTAAAAATCTCCCTTTGCGCTTGAAGTGACAGGCGGAATTCCGTGCAGGACAATGGTGCGATTATACGAAAGGGGCCATTTCCAGGCAAGAAAAACTTTAGTTTCCGCACCCGGCAGGCAGCGGCGGCCATGGCCGGAAACGCCTAGGCCTCTCCTTCATCCAGGGCGGGACGCGGCGCCTTGTCCAGCGGCGCCAGGGACGGGATCTCCCGACCCGCGGCCGGATCGATATCGTGGAACTTGCGGGCCGTAACCAGAACCCTGCCTTCGAAGGAGCCCACCGCTTTGTTGTAGGATTCCACCGCCCGCTCGAGCCCCTTGCGCATGTCGCCGAAATGGCCGGCCATGACCCCAAGCCGCTCGTGGAGGATGCGGCCAAGCTCACCGATGGCCTGGGCGTGCTCGGCGATCCTCTCCTGCCGCCAGCCATAGGAAACCGCCCGTAAAAGCGCGATGAGGGTGGTGGGGGTGGCGAGGATGACCCGCTGGGCCACGCCGGCCTCGATGAGCTCCGGATCCTGCTCCAGGGCGGCGCTGAAGAAATTTTCCCCGGGCAGGAAAAGAACCACGAACTCCGGGGAAGGCTGGAACTGCTCCCAGTAAGACTTGGCGGCCAGCTGGCCGAGATGGGTGCGGATCTGCCGCGCGTGTTCGCGGAGGTGGGTCTGGCGCGCCTCCTCGCTTTCCGCCTGCATCGCCTCGAGATAGGCGGAAAGAGCGGCCTTGGAATCGACAACGATGTTCTTGCCCCCGGGCAGGCGCACCACCAGATCGGGGCGCAGGCGCCCCCCTCCCTCGCCGGTCGCCGATTCCTGCTGGACGAAATCGCAGTGCTCGAGCATGCCGGCCATCTCCACCACCCGCCGCAGCTGGATCTCTCCCCAGCGCCCCCGCACCGTGGGTTGACGCAGGGCCTTGACCAGGTTGGCGGTCTCGCCATGAAGCCGGGCCTGGGTGGTGGCCAGGGACCGGACCTGCTCGGTGAGGCCGGCATAAGCCTCCAGGCGCTCCTTCTCCACCTGGCGGAGCTGGGCGTCCACCTTCTGCAGGGATTCCCGCATGGGGTCGAGCAGCTCCAGTATGGAACGCTTCTTGAGCTCCAGGTCGGCCAGGCCACGCTCCTGGAACTTGGCCAGGGTCTGCTGGGCGAGTTCCAGGAAGCGCTGGCTGTTGCTCTGAAAAATGTCGACGGAAAGGGCCTTGAAGGCATTGGCCAGCTCCTGGCGTGCCTCCTGGAGCAGGGTCTGCTTCTCGGCAAGCTGACGTTTCTCCGCGGCCAGGCTCGCGGAAAGCTCCGCGTTTTTGCTCGCCAGCTCACTGTTTTCCCGGCGCAGCGCCGCCAGTTCCGCATTGCTGGCGGCCAGCCCCTGCCGCAGCTCGGCAAGCTGGCCGTCCCGCTGAATCAGGCGCTCCTCGTGGGCGGCCAGCAGGACGGCCTGGGCCCGTTCGCCGGACGCCTGACGGCCTCGCGCCAGAAGCAGGGCCAGCAAAAGACCAACGACAAAGGCGACAAGCGAAACCATGGGCCAAAAAAGATCAGGACTTCCTTCCATCGTCACCACCCGCAAAAATTGAACCAGCCAGAGCCGTACGCTGCCCCAAGAGTACCAGCAGGGCGGCCGCCTGTCCAACAGGATCGCGACCTGGGGCCCATCCCCGCCGCGCTCCCCCCTTGAGGGGGAACGGCATTGACTTTTCCCGGGAAAACATTATTAAATAACAACCTGACCGCAGGCGTTTTGCCGAGACCACGGGCCTTTCTCCACCGGCCCTTATTTTTTTTACTTTTCCCAGACTTCCTTAAAGGAGGAACCACCATGCTGAAAGACGGCGAAAAAGGAGCGGTGCTCCAACGCGACAAGGAAACCTACGCCATAGTCCCGCACCTGCCCCTGGGGCTCGTCACCCCCGCCCAGCTGCGCAGGATCGCCGACGTGGCCGAAAAATACAAGAGCGCGGCGCTCAAAGTGACCAGCGCCGCGCGCATCGCCATTGTCGGCCTCAAGGAAGAGGATCTCGACCAGGTCTGGCAGGAACTCGACATGAACCCCGGCGCCGCGGTCGGCCTCTGCGTCCGCAGCATCAAGGCCTGTCCGGGCAGCACCCTCTGCCGCCTGGGCCAGCAGGACGCTCTCGCCATGGGCACCGAGCTGGACACCCGCTATCACGGCCTGGAGCTGCCCGGCAAATTGAAGATGGGCGTTTCCGGCTGCCCCAACCAGTGCGCAGAAACCTCGGTCAAGGATCTGGGGCTGGTGGGCAAGGCCAAGGGCTGGACCATCCAGGTCGGCGGCAACGCCGCCTCCAGGGCGCGCATCGGCGAGGTGCTGGTGGAAGAGCTTTCCAGCGAAGAGGCCCTGGCCACCTGCGACCGCATCATCAACTACTTCAAGGAAAACGGCAAAAAGGGCGAGCGGATGGGCCGCTTCATGGATCGGATGGGCTTCGACACCTTCAAGGCCGCGGTCCT
>DDXK01000037.1 GCA_002347185.1 Desulfobulbaceae bacterium UBA2262
AGGTCGGTTTCGGCGCCGTCGTCGGTGACGTACACCTCGCCGTGCTGAAAGGGGTTCATGGTGCCGGGATCCACATTGATGTAGGGATCGAGCTTCTGGAAAGTGATGGAGAGGCCGCGGCTTTCGAGAAGGGCGCCGATGGAGGCTGCGGCAAGGCCTTTCCCAAGAGAGGAAAGGACGCCGCCGGTGATGAAAATGAACTTGGTCCGTGGGGGATGATTTGTGTTTTTCATGGAAGGAAACTATAGCACCATGCCAAATTTTGGCCAAGGGAAAATCCCCCGTGCCCAAGGAGAAATTTCCGTCTCCCGAAAGGGTGGCGGAGCCGAGGCGAAACAATTGCGACTTGTTGTTCCTGCGCCAGATAAGGTAGTATGCCGGGAATATTCAAAAGCAAGGAGCAAAAAATCGTTGCCATGCCCTCTCCTTTCCGCAGAAAAACCCTCGCCTGCCTGCCGCTGCTGCTCTGTCTTTTCGCGATGAGCCTTGCCGCTTGTCGACAGGAGGAAAAGACCGGGCCAGGGCGGATCCCGTCTTCGCCTCCCGTTCAGGACGCCCCTCAGGTCTCCCGCCCGGCCGGCTGCCAGGGCTGCCACTCCGCGGTGCGCCTCGACGCGGCCCACGACCTTGCCTGTTCGCAGTGCCACGGCGGCACCGAAAAGGCCGCGGGCCGGGATGAAGCCCACGCCGGCCTCAGCGGCCAGCCGGCCCATCCGGACCAGATGCGGGAGCGCTGCGGCGGCTGCCATGCCGACCAGGTCCGGGCGGTGGCGGACTCGGCCCATTTCACCCTGAAAAACGAGGTAAACCTGGTACGCGCCGCCTTTGGCGCCGGGCAGGAGCTGGCCAGGCTCACCGAAATCCCTCTCCACGCGACGATCGACAGCCCCCTCGCCCTTGCCGACGACCTGCTCCGCCGCCGCTGCCTGGCCTGTCACCCCTACAGCCAGGGAGACACCTATCCGGAGACCGTGCGCGGCACCGGCTGCGCCGCCTGCCATCTGCTTTATGAAAATGGCGGCCAGAAAAGCCACGCCTTCACGAAATCGCCGCCGGACAGCCAATGCCTGCACTGCCATTACGGCAACCGGGTGGGCGCCGACTACCATGGCCGCTTCGAGCACGATTTCGGCGTGGAGTACCGCACCCCCTACCGGAGCGACGGCAGCAACCCCAGGCCCCATGGCGTCGAATACCACCAGCTCGCCCCGGATCTCCACCAGCGCGCCGGCCTGGCCTGCATCGACTGCCACAGCGGCGCCGAACTCATGGGCGGCCACGGCGCTTCCGCCCCCGGCAAAAAACTCACCTGCCGCACCTGCCACGCCTGGCGCCCCGGCACCCCCCTGCCGCTGAACAATCTCCAGACCGGGGAAGGCGGCCTGCGCCTCCTCACCAGGCTAAGCGGCAAGAACCTCGCGGTCCCGCCCCTTGCGCACCCGGCGCACCAGCGCTACGCCGCAACAGTGGATTGCGCCGTCTGCCACAGCCAGTGGAGCTTCAACGACCGGGGCACCCACCTGATCCGTTACGATGCCCTCGACGGCGAACCGTGGGAGGATCTGGCGGTGCAGGGCAGCTTCGAGGTGGAGGAACAGCTCAACTACGGCTCCGCCGACACTCCTCTCCTGCGGGACAGGCTGAACAACACGGCAACTCCCGGCATCTGGCTGATGGGCTACGAGCTGCGGCGCTGGGAACTGCCCCTCATCGGCCCCGATGCCCAGGGAAGGCTCCGGGTCTTCCGCCCCATCCTCGACCTGCACCTCTCCCTGGTCGACGACTCTGGCAAGGTCGTCTTCGACAACGCGGAGCCGATCGAGGGCCACCCCCGCTATCTCCCCTACACCCCGCACACCACGGGCAAGGCCGGGGCCTTTTACCACGAACGTCTGAAAACAACCCTGCCGCCGGAGCACCGCCAGTGAAACACCAGCCCCTTCTTCCCCTATTGCCGCGCTTCACCCTAAGCAGCCTCGTCCTGCTGCTCGCCAGCCTGACCCTTGCCGGCTGCGGCCCGCAGGTGCTCAAAAGCACCCCGCCCAAAAAACAGGTTTCCGCCCCGCCGGCGCCGGGAACGAAAGTCCCGCCCACCCAGAGGCCCTACCAGATCAACGGCAAGACCTATTACCCCCTCCCTTCCGCCGAGGGCTACAGCGAGGAAGGGCTCGCCTCCTGGTACGGGGCGCCCTTCCATGGCCGCAAGACCTCCAACGGCGAAACCTACAACATGTACGACTGGACCGCGGCCCACAAGACCCTGCCCATGCACACCCGCCTGCTCGTGGAAAATCTGGAGAATGGCCGGCAGACCACGGTGCGCGTCAACGACCGGGGCCCCTTTGTCAGGGACCGGATCATCGACCTTTCCTACAACGTGGCCCGGGAGCTGGGCGTGGTCAAAAACGGCACGGCCCGGGTACGGCTCACCGCTCTGGGCGAGGCGGTGACCGTGCGGCTTGCCGACAACCGGACCGATACCCGCTTTCTGCCCCACGAGGATTTCCGGAAAGGAGATTTCTACGTGCAGATCGGCTCCTTCACCATTCGGGAAAACGCGGAGCGACTGCGGGAAAAACAGCTCGCAGCGGGCCGGGAAGCGGTCACCGTCGCCTATGACCGCGGCGACCAGCTCTTCTACCGGGTCCAGGTCCGGGCCGGCGCAACTCTGGATACGGCGGGCCGCATGGAACGGCTGCTCATGGAGGCGGGCTTTCCCGACTGCTTTGTCGTGGCCCGTTGAGACTGCGCGGGAAAGAGGGAGAGACCCTCAGGCGAGGCTCTTGCTCACCACCTCATAGACATCCCGGGAGAGGGAAGGAACAGCCAGGATACGTTCGAGCTGCTCCCGCATCAAACGGCGGCGGACAGCGTCGTAGCGCCGACCCCGACCCAGCCGGGCAGCGAGTCGGGCGGCGACCTGGGGATTGAGGGGATCGAGGACGATGATCTGCTCGGCCAGAAAGGCATAGCCGCTCCCGGAAGGATCATGGAAACAGAGGGGATTGGCCCCGGCAAAGGAACCGAGCAGGGCGCGGACCTTGTTGGGGTTTTTGCTCTGAAAGGCGGGATGGGCCAGCAGGGAACGGACCTCGGCCAGCGTCCCGGGCAGCGGCGCGGTGGCCTGCACGCTGAACCACTTGTCCAGGACCAGGGGTTCGTGCCGCCACTGCCGGGAAAAGGCGGCAAGCAGCTCCTGCCGTTCCGGCCTGGACGAATGGGAGAGAGCGGTGAGGGCGGCGAGCTGGTCGGTCATGTTGTCCGCCTCGGCGAACTGGGCAAGACAAAGGCTGGTGCCCTCCTCGTCCTCCAGGCTCATCAGGAAGGAGAGGGCGAGATTGCGCAAGGCGCGGGCGCCGGCCAGAGCGGGCGCATAGCGGTACGGCTCCTTCCCGCGCCCCTCCGCATGGGTCTTTTCCCAGAGGGGCCGCAGCGCCCTGGCCAGGGTGCGCCGGACAAAGAGGCGGGCCCCATGGATTGCCTCCACATCGATCTCCGCCATCTGTTCGCCCAGATATTCTTCCGACGGCAGGGTGAGGAGCTGGCAGAAAAAAGTCTTGTCCCCTGCCGGCGCTTCGGCCAGCAGCCCGCCAACGGCAGCGATGAACTCCTCGGCCAGCACCAGCTCCCTGCCCGCCCGAAAATCGGCGACCAGCCCCAGGAGAAGGCGCACGGCCAGCCTCTGCCCCGCCTCCCAGCGGTTGAAGGGATCCTGCTCGTGTCGAAGGAGGAAAAGCAGCTCCTCATCGCGGTAAGGGTAATCGACACGCACCGGCGCGGAGAAATTCCTGAGCAGTGACGGCAGGGGTTTCTCCCGCACCCCTGAAAAAACCAGAACCTCCTCTTCGCTCCTCAGCTCGAACAGGCCGCGGGCCGCCTCCTCCGGCCGGTCCGGGCAGCAAAGGGGCAATTCGCCGCCGCCCGGGCCAAGCAGGGCCAGGGCCAGGGGAATATGGAGCGGCGCTTTTACAGGCTGCCCCGGGGTGGGCGGGGTCTGCTGCCGGATCCGCAGGGCATAGCTCTGGCTGCCGCGGTCGTAAACGCCGCTCACGCTCAGCTGCGGGGTGCCGGCCTGGGTGTACCAGCGTTTGAACTGCCCGAGATCACAGCCGGAAACCTCGGCCATGGCCTGGAGAAAATCGTCGGTGGTGGCGGCCTGGCCGTCGTGGCGGCGCAGATAGAGGGCGAGCCCCTGCCGGAAGAACGCCTCGCCGAGCAGGGTGTGGAGCATGCGGATCAGCTCGGCGCCCTTCTCGTAAATGGTCACCGTATAAAAATTATTGATTTCGATATAGGAATCGGGCCGGACCGGATGGGCCATGGGCCCGTTGTCCTCGGGGAATTGCAGATTGCGGAGCAGCCGCACGTCGTGGATGCGCTTGACCGCGGGCGAGCTCATCGAGGCGGTGAACTGCTGGTCGCGGAAGACGGTGAGCCCCTCCTTGAGGGAAAGCTGAAACCAGTCCCGGCAGGTGACCCGGTTGCCGGTCCAGTTGTGAAAATACTCATGGGCGACCACCGCCTCGATCCCCTCGTAGTCGCCGTCGGTGGCCGTATCGGGCCGGGCCAGCACATACTTGGAGTTGAAGATGTTCAGCCCCTTGTTCTCCATGGCGCCCATGTTGAAATCATCCACGGCCACGATCATGTAACGGTCCAGATCGTACTCCAGGCCAAAGGCCTCCTCGTCCCAGCGCATGGCCTTCCGGAGCGAGGCCATGGCGTGGCCGCACTTGTCGCGGTTATGCTTCTCCACGTAGATTTCAAGCAGGATGTCGCGGCCGGAGGCGGTGCGGAAGCTGTCGGCGATCCTCACCAGCCTGCCGGCCACCATGGCAAAGAGATAGGAAGGCTTGGGAAAGGGGTCCTGCCAGGTGGCGAAATGCCTGCCACCGGGCAGCTCGCCCTGCGCCGCCAGATTGCCGTTGGCGAGCAGCACCGGGTATCTCTCCCGCTCGGCGCTGATGGTGACCGTGTAACAGGCCAGGACATCGGGCCGGTCCGGGAAAAAAGTGATCTTGCGGAAGCCCTCAGCCTCGCACTGGGTGCAGAAGTTGCCGCTTGAGCGGTAGAGGCCCTCCAGCGAGGTATTCTGCTCGGGGTGAATCTCGACTTCCGTCTCCAGAACGAACTGGTCCGGCACCTCGGCGATGGCGAGGGAGTCGCCGTCGAGCCGGTACTGCCCCGGAGCGAGCGGGGATCCCCCGAGGCTGAGGCCTTTCAGAAGCAGTTCCCGGCCAAAGAGGAGCAGCCCTGCCCCCTCGTCCCCGGCCTCGGGATTGCGGCGGCAGCAAAGGCGGGAACGGACCAGGGCCCGATCCTCGTAAAGGTCGATGGCCAGCACCACATCGGCGACCAGGAAGGCGGGAGGGCGATAGTCGCGCAGATGGACGGTCTGAACGGCAGGAGGCATGGTGAACTCCGGAAGATCAGCTGTTTGAGACGACCAGGGGGACCACAAGGAGCTGGTCGAGCTTGAGCTGGCTGAAATCAACCCCGCTGTTGTATTTCTTCACCAGCCAGAAGGGCAGCTCGAATTCTGCCTGACAGAGCGCCCAGATATTGTCTCCGCCCTTCACCCGGTACTCCCTGGAGCCCTCGACCCTGTAGGCGGCAAAGAAATCCTCCTCCATCTCCTTGTGGTACTCGAAGCGCAACTCCTCGAAGCGTTCCTTGCCCACCTTGGCGAGAGGGATCTTGATCTGCTGGTTGATCTTCAACTCCTGGTTGTAGCCGAGGCCGTTGAGGCGCCTTATATCCCAGGCGCGCACCCCGAGCCAGGTGGCGTAGTGGCCCAGAGTCTCCTCCGCCTCCACGCGGATAACCCCGTAGAGCAGGCCCTTTTTCTTTCCCACCTGTTCCACGGCGAAATTGCCCAGCACCGCCTGCGGGTAGGCCGGCGGCACGTCGGCCGGCAGGGCGGCCGGGGTTTGCTCAGCCACTGGCGCAGGGGTCGGGGTTTGCTCGGCCACTGGCGCAGGGGCCGGGGCCTTCTCCGCGCTTGCGGCCTCGATGCCACCGGGACTCACCTGCGTTTTCACCCCTTGTGGGGTGAGTTCCGGAATCTGCCCGAGCAAAGGGGCTTGCGGCGGCTCGGGCTCTGGAACCTTGGCGGGCGAAGGCTCGGCGGGAGGAGTGGGCTCCGGGGGCGCCGGGCTCTTCGCCACCTTGACGCCTTGCGGCGCCAGCTCGGGCGGCTTCCCCGCCGGCGGCGCGGCTGGCAACGGCAAGGGAGTCAAGCCTGAGCCGGTTTTTTTCCTGTCCAGGACCGCCAACTGCACCACCTGTTGCTCCGCCTTGGGAATCCTCAGGGCCTGACCGACCTGAACGGCGGCCCGCCTGCCCAGCTGGTTGGCCTGGACCAGCTCCTGCACACTCACCCCGTGCCGCCTGGCGATGGAGCTGGCGGTATCTCCCCGCCGTACCACGTAAATACTGCTCCGCTTCTGTTCCTCCTTGCGGATGGATTCGGGGATATCGGCCGCCATCCGCAGCACCGCGCCCTGTTCCGGCACCCGCACCTGATAGCCCTTGGGTAGCAGCTTCTGCCCGTTGTACACGGGTTCGCGCAAGGCCGGATTCAGAGAACGGAAGGTGGCCATGTCCACCTTGAGGTGCTTGACCAGATCGTTGACATGCACATAGCTGGGCAGGGCGACGGCCCGGCTGTTCACCGGAGGCTCGAGACGCAGGGAGCCGAAATAGTGTTTGTAATTCCTGGCCACCTCTTTCGCGGCCAGGAATTCGGCATAAAAATTGCGCGAGGCAAAGCCAAAGGTTTTGCTGTTGTATTCCTTATAGATTTTCTCATAGGTGCCATGCGCCTCCTTGGCCCGCGCCATGCCGTTTGGCCCGTGATTGTAAGCGGTGAGGGCCAGGGGCCAGTCGCCCAGCCGCTCGTGGTTTCTTTTCAGCATTTTGGCGGCGGCGTGGGTGGCCTTGATGGGATCGCGGCGCTCGTCGATGGCGTAATCGATGGTCATGTACTGCTTGCCGGTGTCATGCATGAACTGCCAGATGCCGGCGGCGCCGAATTTGCTGTAGGCCTGGTAGTTGAAGGAGGATTCCACATGGGGCAGGTAGGCGAGCTCCTCCGGCAGACCATACTGACGGAAAATACTTTTGATTTCGGAAAGATACTTCCCGGAACGGATAACCCCCTCCCGAAAAATGTTCTTCTGCCCGGATTGCACCCGGAGAAAATCCCTGGCCACGCGGAAATCCTCCGGCCCCGCCCCGGGGCCGAAGAGGGAAACGACCCGCCTCTCCTCCTGGCTCTGGGGGCAGGCCCCGGAATTGGCAAGGTTGGTGAGGATCCGGGCGTATTTCTCCTTCACCGCCTCGATGCGCTGCTGATCGCGCTTGCGGGCCTTGGTCTCCCATACCCCCTCAAGGTCGATCACCTCGTAGACGATGCCAAGATCGCGGCTGTCATGCACCACACCCTGGGTGTTGGTGTATCTGCCGTAGATATCGCGCCAGAAGGCGACATTGTCCTTGATGCAATCATAGACCGGGAAAGGATCACTGCCGGCAAGAGCCGGAGGGACTGGGCTAAAAAAGAGAAAAAAAGAGAAAAGAAAAGGGATGAAGAAAAAAATGCGGTGATGCGCGAACACGGAAACGCCTCCTGTAGAGAAACGCGATAAAGGAGGACGCAATATACCCTTTCTTTCCGTAATCCGCCGTGAAAATCGGCAGCCAGCCTTCGGGGAGCGGCACGATTTTCCCCGCAGCCCAAAAACAGCGGCGGGGGAAACGGCTTCCGGAGCCCAAAGCCAGTGCCCTCAGAGAAGCGAATAGGCCACGCCCACCGCAACCAGACTCACCGCCCGGAAGAGCTGATTGTAGACAATGAGCTCCACGGCGAGGCCAGGGCTGAAGATACCGGCGTAGAAAGGAAACTGGTGCCGGACGCCGCGCAGCGGCGAGGAAAGGATGTTGCCGGCAAGCAGGGCGAGAACGATCTCCCGCTCCGACAGGGTGCCGGCGGCAAGCAGGGCCCCGGCCGCGGCCAGGCCGGCGGTGAACTCGGCGGCAATATGAAAAACGACGATGGAAAGGCTCTCTGGCCTGAGCCAGGCAAGAAAGGCCAGATGCTGGGCGATCAGGGCCTCCAGGGCGGAGAAGAGGCCGTGCCGCTGCAGCAGAAAAAAGAGGATGTAGATAGGCACCGTGAAGAGCAGGATACGCCGGATCCTGGTCAGGAAACGCTGCCAGGCCCGCGCCAGGGCCTCTTGCCAGCCCTTGCTCTTCTGCTCGTCAAGCCGGCAGGTGACGCAGCTCTCCTCCGGCGGCGGCAGAAGCAGCCGGCCCACCACCAGGACAAAACAGGTGCGGAAGAGGGCCGCCGCCAGGGTGAGGCCCACGTAGACAAAGGCCACCTCCTTGAGCAGGGAGGCGGTGATGAAAAAGAGGGTGGGCAGGTGGAGAAAATAGGTGGGCAGGCTGTTGAAGAGGTTTGCCAGCACCAGTTCCCGCTTGCTGAGCTTCCCCTGGGCGTGGGCCTCACCCAGCATGGCGTTTCCGGAAACCGAGGAGAAGAAGGAAACGGAAAAGCTGGCCCCGCAGATGTCGGAGAGGTTGCCGAGTCGGATCAGGGGCGAGGCCAGGCGGGCCACCCCATGCGTCCAGTTGAGGGCCTCGATGAAGTTGGCGAAGAGCAGCCCCAGCGACATGAAGAAGACCAGGCGGGCCAGCGGCCAACCCAGGCCGTGCCAGAGGGCAAGCAAAAAATCCTGTTCCACCATTGCCCCAGCGCCTCCCGCGCCCCCGGCGGCTCAAGCCAGCAGCCGGGCGAATTTCTCGTCGAGATAATGGAGGAAATGCCGTTCGGAAAGCTCCTCGCCGCTTACCCGTAAAAGCAGCTCGCCGGGCTGATAGACGCTGCCGTGGGCATAGATCCGCGCCGTCAGCCATTCCCGGACCCGCGCCAGGTTGCCGGCGGCGATGGCCGCCTCCGCCTCGGGATCGTCCCGCCGGTATGCCTGCCAGATCTGGGCGGCGGCGAGATTGCCCAGCGTGTAGGTGGGAAAGTAGCCGAAACTGCCGTGCGCCCAGTGGATATCCTGCAGGAGCCCGTTGGCGTCGGAATCCACCTCCACTCCCAGGTACCGCCGGTACTTCTCCCGCCAGAGCGCCGGCAGGTCGGCGACCTGGATTCTCCCCTCGATCAGGCCCTTTTCGAGCTCGAAGCGGATCAGGACATGGAGGTTGTAGGTCACCTCGTCGGCGTCCACCCGAATGAGCCCCGGCTGCACGGCATTGATTCCACGAAGGAAACGGGCAAGGGCCATCCCGCGAAACTGGACGGGAAACGCCTTCTGCAGCTCCGGGAAAAAATGCTGCCAAAAAGCGGGGCTGCGGCCAATGACATTCTCCCACAGCCGCGACTGCGACTCGTGGATGCCCAGGGAAACGCCGTCGTCGAGATGGGTGTTGGCCAGATCCTCGGCAATGCCCTGTTCGTAGAGGGCATGGCCGCCCTCGTGCAGCGCGCCGAAGATGTAATCAAGGCCATGCGGGGCATAGCGGTTGGTGATGCGGCGGTCGTGGTGGTCCAGGGTGGTGGTGAAGGGATGCGCGGAGCGGGCCAGGCAGCCCCGGTTGAAATCAAAGCCGATTGCCCGCAAAAGCTCTTCGGCGAAGCGCTCCTGCGCGGCCGAGGCAAAGGGTTCGGCAAAGTCGAGAGGGGCAAGGCGTCCGGCAAGCCTGTCCACCAGCCCCACCAGGGGCTCCCGGAGGGCAGTAAAAATTCGTGTCACCCGGGCGGTGGCCAACCCCTCTTCGTAGAGGTCGAGCAGGGCGTCGTAAGGATGCTCCGGGTAGCCGAGGTACTCGGCCTGCCGGCGCGCCATCTCCACCAGTCTCTCCAGGGCTGGCTGAAAAAGGCTGAAATCGCTCCGTTCCCTGGCCGTGAGCCATTTTTCCTGAGCCTGGGAAGTCAGGCGGGCGAAGTCCGCGACAAAACTCTCCGGCAGCCTGCTGCTCTGCTCGTAACGGCGCCGCATGACCCGCAGCAGGGCGCGCTGCGGCACAGACCAGCCCTCCTGCCGCTCCTGCGCCTCGGCCAGCAGTCCCCCCAGCTCCGCCGCCACCTCGCGACGGTGGATGAGGCTGCTGACGACCGCGAACTGCTGCGCCCTCCCCTCCGTGGCCCGACGCGGCATCCTCACCTCCTGATCCCACTGGAGCAGGGCCAGGGTGTGGTGCAGGGCGATGAGCTCTTGCGAATATTCCCGCAGGCGGTCAAAAGTCTCCATCTGGACGCTCCAGGGTTGGCCGGGGACCGGCTCTTTTATAATGCCTTCAGCAGCAGGGTGAGACCGCTGCCGAGCAGGATAAGGCTTACCAGACGGACAAAGGCCGCATGGCTGATGGTCAGATGAATCTTCCCCCCCAGCTTGAGGGCGAGAAACTCCAGCGGCAGCACCGCCAGGCAGATCAGGAGAACCGACGGCGTATAGTAGCCGGCCAGGGTAAAGCCGGCGATGCGGCAGAAGCCGTCAATCACGAAGATGGTGGCCACCGTGGTCCGGAATTCTGTCTTCGACAGGCCGCGCAGGGTGAGATAGATCACATAGAAGGGACCGCCGGTGCCGAAAAGGGCGCCGACCATGCCGCCCATGAAGCCGGCCGGAGCGGCAAAAACCCGGCCTCCGGCAAGCGGCGGCAGGGGCAGCAGGGCATAGACGGCATAGAGGAGGACAAACACCCCCAGGGCCAGGGTGAGGCTGCCGGCGGCGAGGACCTTGTGCAGATAGAGTCCGGAGAGCACGCCCATGGCGGTGAAGGGCAGCAGGGGCAGAAGATCGGGCCAGCGGATCAGCCGGCGGTGCGGCAGGCCCTGGCTTACCGAGGCAAGCCAGTCCCAGAGGGCGATGAGCGGCACCACCTGGGAAACAGGGAAAAATATCGCCAGCAGGGGCACGGCGATGAGGGCCGAGCCAAAGCCGGCGATGCCGCGGATGAAATAGGCGAAGAAGAGGACGCCAAGGGCGGCGGCCAGTTCGAGGGGAGGGAAGGAAGGCGTCGGCATGGTCGGCAAAAAGTCAGTTGTACTCAAGGGCAACCTTGATGCGATTGCGCCCCTCGCGTTTGGCCAGATAGAGCGCCCCGTCCGCCGCGGCCAGCAAGCCCTGCGCTTCGGCGCAGCGTGCCGGAGAACCGGTGGCGAGGCCGATGCACACCGTGAGCAGGCCCTCCCCCTGCCCTGACTCGTGCGGAATCCGCAGGGCGGCGACCTTGTCGCGAAAAGTTCCGGCCAAAGCCAGGGCCCCCTCGCTGGGGGTATTGGGCAGGATGGCCACGAACTCCTCCCCGCCGCAGCGGACCACGGTGTCCCCGGCCCGCTTGAGCACGCAATTGAGGGCGCCGGCGATGAGCTGCAGGCATTCATCCCCTTTTTGCTGGCCGTACCGTTTGTTGAAGGCCTTGAATTCATCAACGTCGATCATGAGCAGGGAAACCGGAACCCCGTCCCGACGGGCCCGGTTCCACTCCCTACCGAGAATCTCCTCCAGCTGGCGGCGATTGCCCCCCTCGGCGAGGCTGTCGATATGCACCAGCCGCAAGAGGCGGCGGTTTATGGTGTCGAGCTGCCGGGCGAGCTCGACCAGCTCCCGCTCCCGTTCCTTGCGGCGTTCGATCTCCTCCTTGAGCCTGAGGGCGGAACGCACCCGGGCCAGCAGCTCCACCTCCTTGACCGGCTTGACGATATAGTCGCTGGCGCCGATGGCGAATGCCTGGGCCAGCGATTCCTCGTCATCGCGGACCGTGACCATGATCACCGGGATATCCCGGCTCCGCTCCTCTTCCTTCAGACGGCGGCAGGTTTCCAGGCCATCCATGCCAGGCATCATCACATCCATGAGAATCAGATCGATGCGGTCCGGCGCGGCTTCAGAACGATCCGCATCGGCAAGAAAGGCCAGGGCCTCCTCGCCGGAACGGAGGCAGTGGATGGGGGCGTAGCCCTCCTCCTGCAGCATCTCCTCGAGCAGCATGAGATTGACGGGAGTGTCATCAACAATTAAGATTGCCATCTTTTCCTCGAAACGATGAGCCGAGCACGCTCCGGAGAGCCAGCCCGGCTCTGGAAGGACCGCGAAATTTTCATTTTATAGAATGGCCGTGAACTTTGAAAGAGGCTTTTTATACCCATTTTGCCATCCCTTCCAGCAAAAAAAGGAGCCGGCAGTGTACAGACCGATAATCGGCACCCTGGGCTATATCCTTTCCCCGGATCGGAATCAGACCCTGCTCGTCCACCGCAATGCCCGGCCCGGCGACCCCCATCTCGGCAAGTACAACGGGCTCGGTGGCAAGATGCGGCCGGACGAGGATGTGGTCGGCTGCATGCGCAGGGAAATCAAGGAGGAGGCGGGGATCGACTGCGAGGAAATTGTCCTGCGCGGCACCATCAACTGGACCGGCTTCGGAGGAGAGGGCGAGGACTGGTTCGGCTTCATCTTCCGCATCGACCGATTCAGCGGCACTCCCTTTGTGGCAAACGAGGAAGGGGCCCTCTCCTGGCACCCCATTGCCTCGCTTGCCTCTCTGCCCATGTGGGAGGGAGACCGGCATTTTCTCCCCCTGGTTTTCGACGATGACCCGCGCGTCTTCCACGGCCATCTCCCCTATCGGAACGGACGGCCGCTTTGCTGGCGTTACACGCGGATCTAAGAAGCTCTGGCACCGACATCTTTCCTCCCTGACCGGGAGGAACCAGGCCTTATCAGCCGCAGCTCCTGGCGTTGTTGGGATTCCAGGTATCGTAGGCCTTGCTGTAAAGATAATCGTTGATATTGCGCAACTCCTCCTGGCTCAGGCCGTCCCAGGAGCCGTTTTTGGCGCAGCGCACACTTTTTTTGAAGAAGACGTTGTTCCACCCCCGCATGGTCCTAGAATCCTCGGTGAGAAAGGAAGCGCCCTGGTCGTTGCCGCGCTGGTGGCAGCTTTTGCAGTTGGCCCTGTAGGACTTGTATCCGGACCAGAGATTGGCGAAAACCAGGGCCCGGCTGGACTGGGTCACCGGATCGAACCGGTAGACGGTTTCCCCTGCAGGCGCAGGAGGCGGGGACAAGAACAGAAATAAGGCACCCGTTGCCATGAGGAACACAACACGCTTTTTCATTGCACACCTCCCTTGTTCTGAAACGACGAAGAAACGCGACAAAGACACCCGAGCCGATCTGCCCGGCATCTACCACAACGTATCACAACCACTCCAGGCAAGCCAGAAAAGATCAGGGCCGAACCGCCCGTACATACCCCTTGCCCTTTGAATAATACCTGCGTTCCGGCTCGCACTGATCACCGATCTCCCAGCTGCCGGCCATGCCTTCCCCATCCTTTTCTCCGGACCAGTAGTTTCCTTCCAGCTCGATGCCGATATGATCGGCCTTGTGCAGATCGAACAGGTAATGAAGGTCGTAGAGCTCGTAGATCGTCGGCAGCCGCCAGTCCCGATGGCCGCCGAGATCAAGCCGCGCCACGTAGGCCTGTGCCTCCTCGTAACTGGCAACCATCGCCCCCCTCTCTTTCTGCCACATCCTGCCCGTATGGGGCTCCTTCAGGATCCCGTTACCAAGATCCACCACCTGCCCGCCCCCGCCGCTCCCGGCCGGCAGGATTCCGCAGGCCGCGCTTGAAAAAAGCAGAAAAAGAGCAGAAACAACCCCGATTTTTCGCCACAAGGCAGCTTGCATGACACTTCCTCCCGTGTGCCGCGGCAAGGCAGGTTTGCGGAAAGCTCCTCTTCCCGGAGCCAGCCTTGCCAACCACTAAAACGAACATTCGTTCTAGGAAAAGCCCCAAAAAAAAACTACCTCCCCACCGAACGCCACGCGCACTCCCAGACCTGATCCAGGATGGCGGGCAAAGGATCGTCCAGCACGCCGTCCAGCCGCAGATAGACCATGCGGATTGGCCCTCCGAAGATGCTGGTCGCCGCGATGTAGGGCGGGTACTCCCGAAGCTCGCCGCGCGCGATCCCCTCGGAGACCATCTCCTTCATCAGCTCAAAGGGGCGCGAAGAGCAGACCGGCTTCTCGTCGGGCATGAATTCCCGGTGCTTGGCGTAGAGCATGTACTGCATCGCCGCCGGGCTGGATTCGGTGAGATTGAAGAGATAGGCGACCACCGCCCGGCAACGGTCATGGGCCGTGCGGTATTCCGCCATGATCTCAGCCATCGCCTCGGCCATATTTCCTGTGAGGTTGTCGTAAAGGGCCTTGGCAATGGCTTCCTTGCTCTTGAAATGGTGATAGATGGAGCCGATGCTCACCCCGACCTCCTTCTGGATGTCGTGAACCGAGGTGTTGAAGTACCCTCGGCTGGTAAAAAGCCCGAGAGCCGTCATCAGGATCAGCTCGCGCCGCTCGTTGCCACCTTCTCCAGGATCCGTCTTCTTCATGCCCCTCCCCTTAGAACGAACATTCGTTCTAAACAGAATAGAACGCTTCCGCCTTCCTGTCAACCGGCAAAAAACCAGGGCGGATCCCTGCGATAAAACTGTTGTTTTTTGGCCACGCTCTGTGGTTAAACAGAAAAATTGTCACAAAGGCGCCAAGAGCGATCTCTCCCCAAAGGAACTGCATGCCAAACTGCTTCACCTTGCGGATCATACTGCTGCTGATCATCCTTTTTCTTGCCGGGCCCGCTCCAGGCGCGGCCGCCCCCCCGCCGCTCCTTCTGCCGGCCGGCCAGGAAGCTGCTCCCCTGGGTCCCAATCTCGAACTGTACGAGGACCCCGAGGCCAGACTGAGCATCGAGGAAATCTGCCTCCCCGAATACGACAAGCACTTCGCCCCCTCGCAGAGCCCGGCACCGGGCTTCGGCTTTACCGGGGCGGCGGTCTGGGCCCGCTTCACCCTCCACAACAGCAAGAACCATCGCGCCGAATACTACCTGGAAGTCAAGTACCCCCTCCTGGATCGCCTCGAATTGTACACCCCCCTGCCAGGAGGCGGCCACAAACGCTCGCTGGCGGGGGACAGCTTCCCGTTCGGGCAACGGCCCATCGACTACCGCAACAACATCTTCCCGCTGGTCCTTGAGGCCGGACAGGGAAAGACCTTTTACCTGCGCTGCCTGACCGCAAGCTCCCTGAACCTGCCCCTCACCCTGCACACCACGGCCAGCCTCGCCGGAGAGATCAGCCGCGAGCAGACCCTGCTCGGCATCTACTACGGCATCCTGCTGGTCATGATGCTCTACAATCTCTTCCTCTATTTCAGCACCAGGGACCATACCTATCTCTACTACGTGCTCTTCGTCCTCACCTACATGCTCTTCCAGCTCAGCATCAACGGGATGGCCTTCCAGTATCTCTGGCCCGAGCGCATCCGCTGGGCCAACAGCTGCACCCCGCTCTTCATCTTTCTCGCTTACATCTGGGCGACCCAGTTCACCCGCCGGATCCTCGACACCGCCCGGCATGTGCCACGCCTGGACAAGCTGCTCATGACCTGCCTGGCTCTCTCCGTACTCGGCGCCGCCTTCGCCCTCTTTCTGGACTACCAGCTCAGCATCCGCCTGGCCACGTTGATGAGCCTCACCGTGGTCGTTCTGATCGCAGCCGGCTTCCTCTGTATGCTCAAGGGCTATCGCCCGGCCCGTTACTATTTCCTGGCCTGGTCGGTCTCCCTGTTGGGGGTGACGGTCTATGCCCTGAAAAGCTTCGGCATCCTNNGACCGCTATTCCCTCATGAAGCAGGAAAAGGAGGAGCTCCAGGCAAAATACGCCCAGGAGTTGGGGGACGCCCATCAGGCCCTGGAAAAATCATTCCGCGAGCTTGCCCTGTTCAAGGACTCCCTGGAACTGCTTGTCGACGAACGCACCAGGGACCTCAACAAGCTCAACGAGGTGCTGGCCAGGGAGATAGCCACCCGCCAGAAAGCGGAGCAGCGGGCCGAGGCCGCAAATCAGGCGAAATCCCAATTTCTCGCCTCCATGAGCCATGAAATCAGAACGCCGATGAACGCCATCATCGGCATGGGCAACATGGCTCTGCTGGCGGCGGAAACACCCAGGATGCGCCAGTACCTCAAGATCATCCAGGACGCGGGCCACTCCCTCCTGAACCTGATCAACGACATCCTTGATTTCTCCAAGATCGAGGCAGGCCGCCTCGATCTGGAATTCATCAACTTCGACCTGCGGGAAAGCCTCGACGGATTGGCTGACCTCTTCAGCCGCCAGATCGCGAAGAAAAAGATCGAGCTCATCATCGCGGTGGACAAAGAGGTTCCCTGCGCCCTGGTGGGCGATCCCCTGCGCCTGCGGCAGATCCTGGTCAATCTCACCAACAACGCCCTGAAGTTCACGGAAAAAGGCGAAATCGCCATTTCGGTCCGGCTGGCAGGAATCAGCGAAGAAAAGGCCACCCTGCACTTTGCCGTCCGGGACACGGGCAGCGGCATCAACCACGAGCAGATCAAAAAGATCTTCGCCGAATACTGCCAGGGGGACGAATCCATCTCCAGGCTTTACGGCGGCACCGGCCTCGGCCTCGCCATCAGCAGGCAGCTGGTCACCCTGATGGGCGGGGAAATCTCCGCGACCAGCGAGCCCGGCCAGGGCAGCACCTTTTCCTTCACCGTCCAGCTGCAACTGCAGCCGCAGGAGCTCCAGCAGCCCTTAAGGCTGGAAGACCAAAGCAGGGACAGCCTTGCCCTCGTGGCCGCCAGCCATCCAGGCCTGCGCGAGAACCTGATCGAACAGCTGAGCGGCTTCGGCTGCAGAACTACCTCCCTCGACTCCCTGGAAAAAGTCCGGGAACGGCTCGCCGCCGACCAGAGCGAGCCGCCTTCCCTCCTGCTCCTCGACCTTGCCCTGGCCGGCCCCGAACTGCCCGCTTTTCTGCGCGGACTTGCCCAAAACCCGCAAACCGCCGCGCTGCCGGCCCTGCTCCTTGCGCCGCTTGATGGCGAACCGGCCCGGGAAGCCCTCGCCCTCCACCCGCCCACCAGCGTCCTGACCAAGCCTGTCAAGCCCTCCTTCCTCTTCGCCGCAGTGGAGAAAGCCCTTGCCCCCGAGGCTGCCGCCCCCGCCGACTTCGCCAGGGACGAGAACCTGCCGGCGGCCGACCTCCCCAGCCCGCTGCGGGGCAAAAGAATCCTCCTGGTGGAGGACGAGCCGGTCAACCGGATGGTGACCACTCAACACTTGACAAACCTGGGGATTATGGTTGATATAGCCGGCAACGGACAGGAGGCGGTGGAGCGCCTGCGCCACGCTGCCTATGACGCGGTGGTGATGGACATCATGATGCCGGTGCTGAACGGGCATGCGGCCAGCAGAACGATCCGGCAGGAGCTCAAGCTTTCCCTGCCCATCATCGCCCTCACGGCCAATGCCCTTGCCGGCGACCGGGAAAAATGCCTGGAGGCAGGCATGGACGACTACCTGACCAAGCCGGTGGACTTTGAAAAATTCTCGCGCACCCTGGAACGCTGGCTGCTCCGGAAGAGGGAGACCTGGTAAAGACGCATGATTTCCGCCACCATCGCCTCACTCAATCAGCTCATAGACCAAAGCGCCTGGGCCTACGGCAACCAGCCCGCCGCGGGCTTTGCCTTCAAGCCGGCCATGAGCTATGGCGACTTTCACAGCAAGATCCAGCTGGTTGCCGCCCTGCTCAAGGAAACGGGCATCAAAAAAAACGACCGGGTCGCCATCCTGGCGGACAACTCCCCCCAGTGGGGTATCGCCTATCTGGGCATCGTTCGCCTGGGGGCCGTGGCGGTGCCGATCCTTCCCGACTTTGCGGAGGCGGATGTCAAGCACATCCTCACAGAATCTGGCGCCAAGCTGCTTTTCACCGCCCAGCGGCAGCTGGAAAAACTCTACGACCTCAAAAGCAGAAAACTCAAAGCCATCGTCACCCTGGACGATGCCGCCGATCCGAACGGCCTGCTTGCCCCCGTGCCCTTTTCCGAATTCCTCAGGCAGGCGGAGGCTCTGCCGGAAAAGCTGAGAAACGCCGCCAACAATCAGGTCAAGGAGAACGACCTGGCCTCGATCATTTACACCTCAGGCACCTCGGGCCATTCCAAGGCGGTAATGCTGAGCCACCAGAATTTTCTCAGCAACGTCCGCTCCACCCTGGCGATTTTTGCCAACGAAACCATCCAGGGCTGGAGCTTTCTTTCCGTGCTGCCCATGTCCCATGCCTACGAATTCACCATCAGCTTCCTCGTGCCCCTGGCCACGGGATGCCGCATCATCTATGCGGGGAAAACCCCGACCCCCACCATCCTGGAACGGATCTGCAAAGAAGAGCAGCCGACCCTGATGTGCATGGTGCCCATGGTCATGGAAAAGATCTACAAAAAAAAGATCCTGCCTGCGATCAGCGGCAACCCCCTCGTCAGAACCGCGCTCAAGCTCCCGGTCATCCGCACGAAAATCCTCAGAAAAATCGGAAGGGAACTGCATAAATTCTTCGGCGGCAAGCTGAAGTTCATCGCCATCGGCGGGGCGCCCCTCAACATCGAAGTGGAAAGATTCCTCGCCAAAGCGGGTTTCCCCTATCTGGTGGGCTACGGGCTCACCGAGGCCTCGCCTCTGGTCAGCGCCGGGCCATACAGGGATTCCACCATTGCGGTGGGCTCGGCCGGCAAACCGGTGGCCGGAGTGGAGGTGCGCATCGCCAACACCAATCCGGAAACCGGTCTGGGCGAGATTCAGGTCAAAGGCGCCAACGTGATGCAGGGCTACTGCGACAACCCCAAGGCCACCGCAGAGACCATCGACCAGGAGGGCTGGCTCGCCACCGGCGACCTTGGCTACCTCGACAGGCAGGGAAACCTTTTCATCAAGGGCCGTTCCAAGAGCGTCATCGTCCTTTCCCACGGGGAGAATATCTACCCCGAGGCCATCGAGGAAAAGATCAATTCTTATCAGCATGTGATCGAATCCCTGGTGGTAGAAGCCAACGACCGCCTGGAGGCGCAGATCTATCTCGATTATGAGCTGATCGACCAGGAAACGCGGGGGAAAAGCGAGCCGCAGAAGCTCAGGCACATCGAGGAGCTTCTCGCCTCCATCAAGCGGGAGGTCAATGCCGCCCTGCCCCAGTATTCGCAGCTCAGCCGGGTGAGCGAACGGAGGGAGCCCTTCATCAAGACGGCAACCCACAAGATCAAGCGCTATCTTTATACCAGCGCCAAGTAAAAAGAAGGAGAAAGGAGAAGATGAAAAAGAAGATCGCCATTGTTTCCCTTGCCGCAGTGCTTGCCGCCGGCCCCGCCTTTGCTTCCGGCTTCCGGATTCCGGAGCAATCCATCAACTCCGTGGCCCTGAGCAACGCCTATACGGCCCACACCCCCAACGCCGACGCCAGCTACTACAACCCCGCCAACATGAGCTGGCTTGCGGACCAGGCCTTGAGCGAGGCGAGCTTCACCTGGATCCACCTGGCCAGCATCGAATACACCGACGGCACAAGCGCGGCCAGAAACGGCG
This sequence comes from Desulfobulbaceae bacterium UBA2262, assembly GCA_002347185.1. Classification (GTDB taxonomy): domain Bacteria; phylum Desulfobacterota; class Desulfobulbia; order Desulfobulbales; family Desulfurivibrionaceae; genus UBA2262. The sequence continues at coordinate 19,472 of DDXK01000037.1, forward strand.
GCTCCCGCAGCGAGGACTTCGTCCTCCCCAACCTGCACCTGGTTTCCCCGGCCTACAACAACTTCCGTTTCGGCCTCTCCGTGGTCTATCCCTACGGCCTCTCCAAACGCTGGGAGAGCCCCTTTCCCAAGGCCTCGGCCGAGGAGTTCACCCTGAAGACCTATGAGCTCAACCCCACCGTCTCTTACAAGATCAGCGACAGCCTCTCCATCGGCGGCGGCCTCCGGGCCATCTATGCCGAGGGCAAGGTGAAGAGCTCCCATCCCCTCTATGCCCGCGACCTGGACGGCGACACCACCGAGTATGGCTACAACCTGGCCCTGACCTACCGGCCCCTGGAAAACCTCTCCCTGGCCGCCACCTACCGCTCCAAGGTCGAACTCGACGTGGAAGGCGACGCCCGCCTCTTCGCCGGAGGAATCCAGGCCTACAGCGGCTATGCCGAGGTGATGGTGCCCACGCCGGCGGTGCTGACCCTGGCCACCGCCTACACCTGCAACAGCGGCAGAACCACGGCCGAGTTCACCTACGACAAGACCTTCTGGAATTCCTACGACCAGCTGAACTTCAACTACGCACAGGCCTTCACCACCCTGCCCCTGGTCGCCTTCGACGCGCCGCTTATCAAGAACTGGGTGAACGCCGAGGCCTTCCGTCTCGGCCTCACCCACCGCTGCACGGACAGGCTCACCGCCATGCTCGGCTTTGCCATCGACAAGACACCGGTGCCCGACCAGACCCTGGGCTTCGAGCTGCCCGACTCCGACGCCAAGATCTACTCCTTCGGCCTCCGCTATCAGTACAGCGACAACCTGCAGCTTGGCGCGGCCTATCTCTATGACGACAAGGAAAGCCGCTCCGTGCTCAACTACACCCCGCTGGGCACGGTGAATATCAACGGCACCTTCGAGAACTCGGCCGCGCACCTCTTCACCGCCGGCCTGCAGTACCGGTTCTGAACCGACCATGACCCAGCCAGCGACAGAAGCGGCCCGCCCCTATCCCCCGGACGTCCATCGCCTCAGGCTGGACGGCCGGGAAATCTTTCTCGTCGGCACCGCCCACATCTCGCAGGAATCGGTTGAACTGGTCCGAGAGGTGATCGCCAGGGAAAGGCCTGACTGCGTCTGCGTGGAACTCGACGAAAAGCGCTACGAGGCCCTGGCCAGGCGCAAACGCTGGGAGCTCCTCGATCTGAAGGAGATCATCCGCCAGAAACAGCTCGCCACCCTGCTCATCAACCTGGTCCTCGCCTCTTACCAGAAGCGGATGGGCGACCAGATGGGCGTGCAGCCCGGCACCGAGCTGCTCGAGGCGGTGCAGGAGGCGGAAAAGCACAACCTCGCCTTCTCCCTCTGCGACCGGGACGTGCGGATCACCCTGCGCCGGGCCTGGCACTCCACCTCTTTCTGGCGCAAAAACATGCTGCTGGCCACCCTGGCGGGCAGCATGTTCGAGGAAACCGAGGTCACCGAGGAAAAACTGCGGGAGCTCAAGGAAAGCGATCTGCTCTCCGAGCTGATGAACGAGCTGGGCCAGGCCATGCCCGAACTGAAAAGGGTGCTCATCGACGAGCGGGACACCTATCTCTCCGAAAAAATCAAGGCCTCCCGGGGCGAGAAGCTGGTGGCCGTGGTGGGGGCCGGCCATGTGGCCGGGATCAGGCAGGCCCTTGCCGAAGACCGCAGCGGCCAGCTTGCGGCCATCAGCGAGATCCCGCCAGCCTCGCCGGCCTGGAAAATCCTCGGCTGGGCCATCCCCGCCATCATCATAGGCTCCCTGGCCCTCATCTTTTTCAACAAGGGCGGGAGCGTGGCCGGCGAGAACCTTCTCTACTGGATCCTGGCCAACGGCATCCCCTCGGCCATCGGCGCCGCGCTGGCCCTGGCCCACCCCCTCACCATCCTCGGCGCCTTTGTGGCCGCCCCCATCACCAGCCTCACCCCGGTCATCGGCGCGGGCTATGTCACCGCCTTCATCCAGGTGATGATGCAGCCGCCCGTGGTGCTGGAATTCGAAAGAGTGCTGAAAGACATGGCCACCCTGCGGGGCTGGTGGCGCAACCGGCTGCTCCGCGTCTTTCTCGCCTTCCTCCTGCCGGGTTTCGGCAGCATGATCGGAACCTATGTCGGCGGCTACAAAATCATCTCAACCCTCTTTTAAGACAGGAAGGCCATGAACAAAAAATTCTATCTCAGTGGCAAGGAGGCTCGCCACCTGCGCGGCCTGGGCCATCATCTTTCCCCTCTGGCCATGGTCGGCAAGGAGGGGGTCACCGACAACCTCGTCGCTGCCCTGGATGCGGTCCTCACCGCCCACGAACTGGTCAAGGTGAAGGTGCAGGACGGCTGCCCCCTCGGCAGGGAGGAGACGGCCGAGCTGCTCGCCGGCAAAACCAGGAGCCGCATCGCCCAGATCATCGGCAAGACCATCCTGCTCTATCGCGAGAACAAGAAACTGAAGGAAGACAAAAAGATCCAGCTGCCAAAAAAATGAGCGCCCTGCCCCAAAGCCCCATGGAATCCCCGGCAAATAAACTCCGGCAGCTCCTCAACTCCGGCAGCCTCCTCCTCATGCCCTGCTGCTTTGATGCCCTTTCGGCAAGGATCATCGAGGCGGCCGGCTTCCCGCTCACCTTCATGAGCGGCTTTGCCGTCTCCGCCACCCGCCTGGGCCTGCCCGACACCGGGCTGATTTCCTACGGAGAGATGGTGGACCAGGGACGCAACATTTGCGCCAGCGTTAGCATTCCGGTGATCGGCGACGGCGACACCGGCTACGGCAACGCCATGAACGTCCGGCGCACCGTCGCGGGCTACGCCCGGGCCGGCTTTGCCTGCATCATGCTCGAAGACCAGCTTGCCCCGAAACGCTGCGGCCATACGCAGGGGAAGATGGTGGTGGAACGCGCCGAGGCTCTGCAGCGGATCAGGGCCGCGGTGGACTGCCGGGAGGAAGGCTGCGATATTCTCATCATGGCCCGCACCGACGCCCGAGCCACCCACGGCTTTCGCGAAGCCCTCTGGCGGGCCCAGGCCTTTGCCGGACTCGGCGCCGACATCGTCTTTCTCGAGGCCCCGGAAAGCGAGGAGGAGCTGCGCGCCTTCTGTCGGGAGGTGCCTGGTCCCAAGATGGCCAACATGCTCGAAGAGGGGAAAACCCCTCTCCTGCCCCCGAAGCGGCTCCAGGAACTGGGCTTTGCCATCGCCGCCTACCCGCTTACCTTGCTGAACCACGCGATCGGCGCCATGCAGCAGGCGCTGCGGGAACTGAAGGACGGCCGCCAGCCCCAGCCCCCTCTTTCCTTCGCTGAGCTGCGCCGGGTTGTCGGCTTTGCCGAATACTCCCAGGAAGAAGAACGCTACCACCTGCCGGACTGAAGCACGCTCCGGACCTGTCCGCTCCCCCCTTTTCCCTTTCCCGCCGCGAGCCGCCATGGATTACCTCGATCTTCTCAAAAACGCCGACCGGGTGGCAATCACCCGCCTGCGCCAGGAAAACGAAGAACGCCTGCGCCAGAACAAAAAAGGCTTCCTCCGCTTCCGCGAACCCTACCAGGCGGTCACCACCCTGCCCCGGGCGCACTGGGTCGATTTTTCCGGGGACACGGTGCGCATCGGCGCGGCTGCCGAGCTGAGTCCGCGCCAGCACGCCACCCTTCTGGCGGCCATGCGCGCCTTCATGCCCTGGCGCAAGGGGCCCTTCAACCTCTTCGGCCTGGAGATCGATGCGGAATGGCAGAGCTTCCGCAAATGGAACCGCCTCCTCCCCCAGCTGCCCGATCTGCGGGACAAGGTCGTCGCCGACATCGGCTGCAACAACGGCTACTACATGTTCCGGATGCTGCCCCAGCAACCGCGTTGCGTCATCGGCCTCGAACCCATGCTCCAGCACTATTACTGCGGCAAGGCCCTGCGCCATCTGGCCGGGGCCGAAAGCCTGCACATCGAGTGCCTGGGGGTGGAGCATGCCCCGCTCTTCGCGTCCTGTTTCGACGTGGTCTTTCTCATGGGCATCATCTATCACCGCACTTCTCCGGTGGAGATGCTCCGCGATATCCGGCAGGCCATGCGGCCCGGCGGCGTCTTGATTCTGGAATCCCAGGCCATCCCGGGCGAAGAGCCGGTGGCCCTCTTCCCGGCGGAACGCTACGCCAAGGTGCCGGGCACCTACTTCGTGCCCACGGCGAGCTGCCTGGTCAACTGGCTCACGAGGACCGGGTTTTCCGAGGTGGAGGCCTTTGCCAGTCACCCCATGAGCGGCGAGGAGCAGCGGCAAACAGAATGGATGACCTTTGAATCGTACAGCGATTTCATCGACCCCGCCGACCCTGCCCGCACCGTGGAAGGGTACCCGGCCCCGCTCAGAGTCTTTGTAAAGGCGGTGAATCCGGGCTGATTCCCAATATCCTTGCCCCACATCCTGAAATGCCCACCACCACCGCGACCATCAAGGGTCAGGTCACCATCCCCGCCCCGCTCCGCAAAAAACTGAACATCCATCAGGGAACAAAGATCTCCATCAAGGAGCAGAGGGGGAAATCATCATGGAGCCCCTGCCGGACGATCCGCTCAAAGCCGGACGCGGCACTCTGAAGACAAAGGGAAGGGTAACAAAACAGCTTCTTGCCGACCGCAAATTCGAGGCGGACAAGTGAAGCGATACGTCTTCGACAGCTACGCCATCCTCGCCTTCCTGGAAGACGGGCCGGGGCAGACCTCGTGGAAAAAGCCCTACGGGAAACGGCAGCCGGCAAGGCAGAGGGCTTTCTCTCCGTCATCAACTGGGGGGAGGTGTACGACACCGTCATGCGGGAAGTGGGCCTGGAAAAGGCCGAACTTCTCGCGATCTATCCCCTGCAGATAACGGCAGCGGACCAGCCGCTCACCAAGTTGGCGGCACAGTTCAAGGGCCGGCACCGCATCGCCTATGCCGCCTGCTTTGCCGCGGCCCTGGCCAAGCAGGAAAAGGCCGTGGTCCTCACCGGAGACCCGGAATTCTGGCTTCTGGAAAAAGAAATCAAGGTCTCCTGGCTGAGATAGCCACCACCACGAACAGCGCGTGCGCTCCCAGCGAACAAACAAAGGGGCACGGCATCCATCAGTCCTTGCGGCAAACGGAAATCTTCTCCACCACCTTGCGGCAATAGTCGCCCTCCTCGACCTGCAAAGGGCGCCGGCGCAGAAGGCCGAGCTTGAGGCTGAGCACCTTGAGTTTCTTCATCTGCTTAAGTCGCGCATGCTCGTCCTCGGTGGCGGCGATGAGCTCCTCAAGCTGCCGGATCTCTTTCCGCGCCTCCAGCTCCGGGGGCAGATAGCCCGCGTTTTTCAAGAGCTTGTAGGCCATGCGTAGATCGGGCGGGATGTGGGAGTCGTCTTCCATGGGCAGGGGCCTGCCCTGCCAGCCCTCGATATTGAGGCTCCCCTCTTCAATGGCCTGGCTGATCCTGCGTTCGGCTATGATGGCGATGGCGTTGAGCATGCGGCATGCTATGCGGATATCGCCGCGCATTCAAGGGAAAAAAATATCGCGACAAAAGCACAATGATGAACACTCCCTCGACCCGGTGCCGCAGGCAAGGACGGAAAAACGGCGGCAGGCCGTGGAGCGCCTTTGCCAGGCCGCCGTTTTGGGGCGCGGGAAACCAGAAAAAACTACCTGCCGGTTCGGGGCTGAGCGGCCGTCCCCTGCGCGCCCGTCCCCGTTGCGGTCGTCCCCTGGCCGGTGGTGCCGCGATTCTTGTCCCCCCCGGCCAGGGCCGCCATCGGAGTCAAAAGCAATACCACCAGAAAGAATGCGATCAGACGCTTCGTTTTCATTTGCCCCTCCTCGCGTTTTTTTACCTTTTCCTCACCCAGGCCGACCAGGCTGCCGAAAAGCCCGCCTGGCGCCGGGAAAAATGGTGTTCCGGTTCTATTTTCGAAAGGCGACAGAGAAAAGTAAATGCCGCAAATTGCCGCAGGCCCTCCCTCGAATTGCCCCGGCTCTTCATTTATCCTCAAGTACCATGGCGGCCCGGCCGATAACAAAGGCATTCCTGGCAGCAGCCGCGAAAAAAATCATCGGCGCCGGGTGCGCAAGCGACGATTTTTGTTTTATGATCAGGGCAGCCGCTCTTTTGGCTTGGCGAGCGCAGGCCCACGGGTGGCACTGTTTTCAACAGGCTGCAATTCACCTTGGTGTAGGGAGAATTCCATGACGACAGGTGGAGACGAGTACGGCAGGGCGGAAAACAGAGAGCCCGCCGCCGAGGCAGGCTCTTCCCCGGCCGGGCAAGGGGGAAAAAAGGATCACCCTGCGCCGCGCCGGAAAAGACGGCCGGCTTACCGGGGCAGCCTCCCGGCCCTGCCCGCGGCGAGCCTCGATGTCTTTGCCGTCGACAAGCCCTTCCGACGCGGCCACATGCCACGTTCCCCCGAATGGTCGGTACCGTGGTCCGATCTCATGATGACCATGTTCATTTTCTTCGTGGTTCTCTATGTTTACCAGCAGGCCCACAAGGAATTTCTCAGCCCGGAAGGGCTGGGCGGCGAAGCCGGGACCCCGCTCGCCAGCCGGGTCATGGAGACCGCGGGCCGGGGCCTTGGAGAGGCTGCCGGCCCAAGCGAGGGCTTCCTCGAAAAGATGTACGACCTCAGCAGACAGACCCTCTCGGACGAGGCGCTCACGGAATTCGCCTCGGTCGAACTGGTGCCCGACCAGACGGTGCGCATCGTCCTGACCGGGGACCTGCTTTTCGACTCGGGCGAGGCCGCCCTCAAGGAGGAGGCCAAACTCTCGCTGGCCAAGGTTGCACAGGTGCTGAAGGCAAGCCGGTATGCCATCAACGTGGTCGGCCACACCGATGACGTTCCTGTCAGCTCGGCGCGTTTCCCCTCCAACTGGGAGCTGTCGGCCAGCCGGGCCAGCGCGGTTGCCAGCTATCTCATCGCCGAGATGAATATCCCCGCCGAACAGCTTTCCGTCACCGGTTACTCCTCCCAGCGCCCTCGAAGGCCAAACACCAGCCCGGAAGGCCGAGCCGCCAACCGCCGGGTGGAAATCATCATCTCCCAGGAGCCCGCAGCGGCCAGGCCGGCCGACGCGGCAAACCTTCCCAGAGAGGCAACCGTGCAGCCATGAACAAAAAAAATCTTTTCGGCCTCTTTCTCTGTGTCCTGATCTTTTTTGTCGGCTTCAGCCTGCAGGGCAACCTCGGCATGTACTTCAACCTTGCCGGCTGCCTGATCGTCATCGGCGGCACCCTGGGCGCAACCCTGGTCTGCTACCGGGTAGAGCAGCTGAAGATCGTTTCCAGCGTCCTGGTCGCCTCGTACCGTTCCCGGGTCAAGGAGCCCGAGGAAATCGTCGAACTGCTGGTGGATCTTTCCGTGAAATCACGTTTCAAGGGCATACTCTCCCTGGAGGAGGACGAGAGCGAAACCACGATTCTTTTTTTGCGGCGGGCCCTGGGCTTTCTGGTGGACAGGCTGCCGGCCGAGTACATCCGGGAAAGCCTGACCACGGAAATGTATTTTTTCAAGATGCGGAGGGAAGACTGCGAGCGGGTGCTGCGGAACATGGCCTCCTTCGCCCCCTCCTTCGGCCTGGCCGGCAGCGTGGTCGGCCTGATCGGCATGCTGGCCGGCGTGGGCGACACGGAGTCCATCCTGAAGACGGTGCCCATCGCGCTGACCTCCACCCTCTACGGCGTGGTGCTGAGCAATTTTTTCTTCAGCCCCTTTGCCACCATCATCGAGGAAAGAACCAACCAGGAGCTTCTCCTCCAGAAAATCATCATGGAGGGGGTGATTGCCATCGAGTCGGAGATGGATCCGCGCCTGCTGGAGCACAAGCTCAAGTCGTTCATCACCCCCTCCTCCCGGCATATCAAGCTGGTCTCCCTGGAACGGATCCAGGAGCGCTTCAACATCCGACCGAAAAAAGCCGCCCCCCAGCGGCCAGGGGCAGGGGAAGGCGCGTCCGGCCCGGCAGGCAGGGAACCCCTGCCGGATAAGGGACCCGGCTGAAAATATCCGGGCAGGAACGGCAGTCGGAGCAAGCGGAATTCAGCACCAAGGCCCTGGAGGGCCGGAAAGCCGCAAGGCAAGGAGGAGGAAAATGGGAATACTCTCCTGGATCGTCATGGGCCTGATCGTGGGGGCGCTGGCAAAGCTGATCATGCCGGGCAAGGATCCCGGCGGCTTCTTCATCACCGTTCTGCTCGGAATAGCGGGCGCCTTCGTGGGCGGTTTCCTCGGCTCCCTGCTGGGCCTTGGCGCGGTGACCGGCCTCAATGCCGGGAGCATCCTGCTGGCGGTCGGCGGCGCGGTGCTCATCCTTTTTGCGCACAGGAAGCTCAAGCAATAAGCGCCCGCCCGGAGGCTCAAACCGCCTCTTTGTATGGAAAATCAGGATGGTCGACAAGCTTGGCCATGCGCTGCTTTTTTTCGGTATGCGCGTGGTGGAACTCCACCAGCTCCTCGATCACCGCCAGCACCCTGGCCTCATCTGCGCCCCGGACGATGCGGCGGCCCGTTCTCGGATGCGGGCCGCCCTTGCCGCCCACATAGATATCATAGCCCTGCCGGGTGGCCATCAGCCCGATATCGGTGGTCAAAACCCCGGAACAGGCCAGGGTGCAGCCGGAAATGGCGATCTTGAATTTCGCCTTGGTCTGAGGCCGGCCGGCAAACTTCTGAAGAATAAGGCGACTCAGCGCCTCGGGGTCGCCCACCCCCATGGTGCAGTCGCGCCGGCCGATGCAGACCCTGGGAATCGGAAACTTGCCCGGCCCCTTGAACTGGGCACCCACCGCGGCCAGATCCGCCTTGATTGCCTCCAGATCCTCCGGCCTGATCCCCATGAGGCGCAGGTTCTGCATGGTGCTCAGATAGAGTTCGAACCGGTAGTTGTGGGCCAGCTCGTTGACCTTGGCCATGATCTCCAAGGGGAGGCGGCCTGCCGGCAGCAGGATGGTCAGTCGGGTGGTGGCAAAGGTGTTGGTCATGGCTTTCCTCCTAAATTTCCAGGGGGCACTCAGGGAAACCGCACCCGCCCAAAAGGCGGGACAGCCGGAACAGAGCGTTTTTTTATAAGGCATTTGCCCCGGAATGCAAGTTCTCTCTTCTTTACCCTTTCCCTTTGTAAAAAATTCCGGTATTTATCATATGATATTGCATTGATACCGGTAGACACACAGAAGCGGGAGAAGCTCATGGGCAGTCACAGCAGGCCATTCAACGACAAGGCAGGGGGCGCCATCGATCGCAAGCGCGAGCGGGAGCGCCGATTCATGATGCAGATGCTTTACAAGAATGCAGCCGAACTGAGCACCAAGCTGGTGCAGCGCCTGCTGGACAAGCACATCATCGAAATCACCGACGAGGGCGCGATCAGAAAGGTGTTCGGCGACCTGCTCGAACGGCTCTCCTCCATGGAAGAGTTCGACATGCAGTACAAAATCGCCCCGGTGCGGCAGCTGGTGGTGGACCCCAACGTCTTCAGCCTCTACGTGACCCAGTACATCTGCGAGGATCTGGTGGAACACGACAAGGTGCAGGACGTGTTCGGCGACGATCTGGAGATATACCAGGCCGTCGAATCAGTCCTGCACGTCATCCGCCCCCTGGATTGACGCAATCCACAGAAGCCGGGCTCACCTCGGTCGTTGCCCCGCCGTCGCTCCCCTGCAGCAGCGGCCTGTGAGCTTCCCTGGCTCTTCCCTGTCGGCTATTTTTCCACTCAGCCCTTTTTCCGCACCTTCTTGAGATCGAGATAGGTGTAGCCCTTCAGCCCCTTCTCATACTCGCCCAGCAGGCGCATCGCCTCGTTGGGCCGAAGCCGGTCGCCCTTGATCGCCCGATCTATCTGGCTCTTCATCTTCCTCTTCAGGTCGTTGCCGGTGTACTGCACCAGGGCCAGCACCTTTTCCATGGTGGTGCCCTCGATGGTCTCCTCGATGTAGTATCCAGAATCCTCATCCTCGTCCAGAAAGACGTGCGCCTCGTTCACCCGGCCGAAAAGGTTGTGCAGATCGCCCATGATGTCCTGATAGGCCCCGGTGAGAAACACCCCCACATAGTACGGCTTGCCGTTTAAGTCATGGAGCGGCAGGGTATCGACCCCCTCCTCGTAAAGGTTGATGAACTTAGAAACGGTGCCGTCGGAGTCGCAGGTGATATCGGCGAGGGTCCCCTTGCGCTGCGGTTCCTCGTTGAGCCGGTGCAGGGGCATGATCGGGAAGAGCTGGCCATAGCCCCAATGGTCGAGAAGCGACTGGAATACGCTGAAATTGCAGAGATACTGGTCGGAGAACTTGCTCTCCAGCTCGACGATCTCGTCGGGTACGTACTCGGCCTCCTTGAACTGAGCCAGGACCCGGGCGCCGGTGAGCCAGAAGAGCTTCTCCACTTCGGCCTTGACCTCGAGATCGATCAGGCCCAGCTCGAAATGAACCTGGGTTTCCTCCTTATTGTGCAGGGCGTCGTGGTAGGCTTCCAGCGGGTTGCTGGGGTTGACGTGGGTGTAGTTGTACCACGCCTCTTCCACCAGCTTGTGCTCAATGTTCGGCTTGGCCGGCTCCTCCTCCTGGGACATCTTCTTGATGTGACCGAAGGTCTCCACCACCAGCACCGAATGATGCGCCACCAGAGCGCGGCCCGACTCGCTGATGATCACCGGGTGCTCGACCCCCTGGGAATCGCAGACATCCATGATATTGTAAACGATATCCCGGGCGTACTCGTTCAGGGAGTAGTTGATGGAAGAGTGGAAGGTGGTGCGGCTGCCGTCATAATCGACTCCAAGGCCGCCGCCCACATCGATATACCCCAGGGGATGGCCGAGCCTGGCGAGCTTGGCGTAGAACATCGCCCCCTCGCGCACCGCTTTCTTGATGGTGAGGATGTCGGGGATCTGGGAGCCGCTGTGGAAATGGACCAGCTTCAGGCAATCGGCGAGATCGGCCTCCTTGAGCATGGCGGAAACCTGCAGAATCTCGTAAGTGGAGAGGCCGAACTTGGCGTCCTCGCCCGTGGATTTCTCCCATTTGCCCTTGCCGCCGGTCATCAGGCGGACCCGGATGCCGATGAGCGGCTCCACCTTCAACTCCCTGGCGTAGCGGATGATGTTGCCGAGCTCCTCGACCTTTTCCACCACCAGGATGATCTTCTTGCCCAGCTTGCGGCCAAGGAGCGCGGTGCGGATGTACTGAGAATCCTTGTAGCCGTTGCAGATGATCAGGCTCTCCAGATCTTCGTGGAAGGCAAGGGCCGCGTAGAGCTCGGGCTTTGAGCCGACCTCCAGGCCGTGATGGAAACGGCTGCCCGCGTCGATGATCTCCTCGACCACCTCACGGAGCTGATTCACCTTGATGGGATAGACGCCGCGGTAGCATGACTTGTACTCCAGCTCGGCCACCGCATCATGGAAGGCCTTGTTGATCCGCTCCACCCGGTTGCGGAGGAGATCCTGGAAGCGGATCAGCATGGGAAAGTGCAGACCCTGCTCCACCGCCTCCCTGATCACGTCGACGATGGCGATGGTGCCGCCTTCCTCCTTGAGGGGCGCAACGGTGACCTGGCCGCGGCCGTTGATGTCAAAATAGCGCAATCCCCAGCGGGAGATGCCATAGAGCTCCCTGGCCTTCTCGATGTTCCAGGCCTTCGAATCCGCACCCTGCTGCATCCGATATCCTCCTCAGAAAAGTTCCGCACGCGAAGAGGGACAAAATACACGATTATTCGCAGAATTCAATCACTCTTTCGTGGGCGGGGCCGGTCGCGAGAACGGGAAATTTCCGCAAGGGAGGCTGGGCCGATCCCTGCCCCGCGCCTCACTGTCGCTTGCCCGACTTTCCCGCGCCTCGCCGGCGCCACGACATGGTCACTCTTTCATTATTTTCAGAGGGTTGCCATCCTGTCCATCGGAAAAGAGAAAAGAGGCGGCAAGTTCGGTTGTCGATCGTAAAAAACTACCACCGTGTCCGGTTTGATAATCGTGCCCAGCCTAACCAGTCTTACCGGGAAGATTGACCTCACGCACCACATGTGTTAAATGTAATACATGTAGGAGGTGTAATCATGCTGACCATCAGGCTGCCAAATGACATCGAAGAGCGGTTGAACGCTTTGGCCAAGGCCACTCATCGACCCAAAAGCTTTTATGTCCGCGAGGCGCTGGAAAGAGCCCTTGAGGATATCGAAGACGTTTACCTGGCCGAAGCGGCCTACGAGAATTTCCTGAAGGACAAGAAACCCGCTGTCCCGCTTGAGGATGTGGAGGGACGACTTGGCCTGGAAGATTGAATTCACGCCTGCAGCGGAAAAAGAGCTGTCCAGGCTTGGCAAAGACGAAGCACGTCGGATTATTCGTTTTCTTCGGGAGCGGGTTGCTCCAGAGCCAAAGACGACCGGTGGACAGCTCAAAGGAAATCTCCGGGAATTCTGGAGATGGCGCGTGGGGGACTACCGCATCCTCGCCAAAATCGAGAATGACAGGCTGCTTGTCCTGGTCGTGCAAGTCGGTCACCCCAAGGCGATATACGGTGGCCACTGAATGTTTGCTCAAATCACGCTTGTTTGCCACTGGCAGACGCCGCCAAATCCGAGGCCTTCTCGTCCATGACGGCCAATTGCAACTTATCTGCCGTGCAATTGAAAGTCTTCAGCATGATCACATCACCCTGCTCACTGCCTGCCACAACCCTTCCACAAGGGTAATACCCATGTAGCAGGCCAGAATCCAGTAGGCATTGCTGATGAGAAAACTTGCCAGGAATATCCGCCAGTCGCGGTGGCTCATTGTTCAGAACTATTCGCTTGCACGCCATGCAGATATGCCATATATTGATGACATGAAAAATGCCATAAAATCATCCGACACCAGTAATTTTCATCTCCCCCTGCCAGCCCCGCTGCACGCGCGCCTGCGGGCGGCGGCGAAACAGCAGCACCGCCCCGCCACCCAACTTGCCAAACAGGCTATCGAGTACTGGCTGGAGAAACAGGAAAGAATGGCCCTGCATGAGGAGATAACCCGCTACGCCACACAAGCGGCAGGCAGCAGTGACGACCTGGATGAGCAACTGCAATCGGTAGGACTTGAACACTTGAACAGCGAAGAGTCGTATCGATGAAGCGGGGTGAGGTCTGGTGGGCAAATCTGGCCCCTCGTTCCGGTTCCGAGCAGACCGGCAGACGTCCGGTTATCATCCTCAGCCATGACGCATTCAATGAGACACCGGGGTGGCGTTCCATAATCGTCGTTCCGCTGTCCACCTCCCCGGCCCAGGCACGCCGCGGGCCAACCGTGGTGGCGCTGCCGACAGGAACCGCCGGTTTAAAGCAGGAAGGCCGCGCCATCTGCCATCAGATCACCACCCTGGACCGCGCCAAGCTGGTGGAATACCTGGGCGCACTCCCCGCCGAAATTCTGCTCAAGGTTGAAAACGCATTGCTCGCCGCCACGGATATCCGCCGATAGCCGCAAACAAGCCGTTACCAACCGATCCCGCCCACCGCCTGCCAGAGCCATTCCACAAGGGTAATACCCATGTAGCAGGCCAGAATCCAGTAGGCGGCCGATGCAACAATTTGCCAGATGGTTATTTTTGTAACACTCGGGCGGGCAAACGTGAACTACCAATCCCCAAAAACGTAATGACAATGTCAGCGATTTCCGTTAGAATCAAGAAAAATAGAGAGGAGACCATTCCATGCCGGCAACAAGTGGAGCTACAACCAAACGCGAGACGCTGAACATCCGTATAAAACCCGAGGAGCGGAGCCTTATTGACCGCGCCGCCAAGATGCGCGGCAAGAACCGTACCGATTTCATCCTGGATGCCGTGCGGTCGGCCGCGGAAGAGGCACTTTTTGAGCAGGCCATCATCATGGCCAGCCCGGACGCCTATACAAAATTCCTCGCGCGGCTGGACAAACAGCCCCGTCCCAACGCCAGTTTGCGTAAAACCATGCAAACCCCAGCGCCCTGGGAAAAAGCATGAAGCTCTCCGCCCCGGAGCCACTTGCCGAACATCACGACGTGACGCAATTCACCTCCGGCGTGGAAAGCCTGGACACCTGGCTCAAACGCCGAGCAATGAAAAATCAGGCCACCGGCGCATCCCGGACTTTTGTCGCCTGCGTTGGGCGGCGGGTGGTGGCCTATTACGCCCTGGCGTCGAGCGCCGTGGCGGTTGTCGAAGCGCCTGGCCGGTTCCGCCGCAACATGCCAGACCCTATTCCTGTTGTTGTACTGGGGCGCCTTGCGGTGGACCAATCATTCCAGGGCCAGGGGGTAGGACGCGCCCTGATTCGGGACGCAGGATACCGGGTTATTCAGGCTGCCGACGTCATCGGCATCCGGGGTCTGCTGATTCATGCCCTCTCCGCCGATGCCAAATCCTTCTACGAGCATGTTGGCTTCGAGGCATCTGCTCTCGATCCCAACATGCTGATGATCACCTTGAACGACCTGAAGGCGAGCATCTTACTGGACGAACCATGACCCCCTACGTCCAAGGCAAGGAAAAAAATCAACTAACAGGATGCTACGCCCAAAAACCACGCAGCGCCTGCCAGAGCCATTCCACAAGGGATATTCCCATGTAACAGGCCAGAATCCAGTAGGCGTTGCTGATGAGAAAACTTGCCAGGAATATCCGCCAGTCGCGGCGGCTCATGCCGTTGAAGGCTCCGTGGCGCAGGTAGACCATGGTGATGAACGGGTCGAACTTGATGGACAGGGCCACCATCGCCACGGTGTCGCCTTTTTGCATGAGCCACGCAAAGAGCCGTGCGGCACGATTCCCGCCCTCGTAGCTCTTCATGCTCTTGATCGCCTCGATCCCCAGCCAGTCGCGTTTTGACCAGTCGTAGCACCAAAGGGTCAGAAGACAGATCAGGAAGGAAAGTCCCGCCATCACCGCGCCGCCCGCAATCACAGCCCAGGGGGATTTGCAATGGGATAAATCAGGCTGCAAAAACAGAAAGTTCGGTTGTTGATCGCAAAAAACTGTTCTAGGATAGGCGGGAGAAGATGAGCCCCCAGGCCAGGCCGCGAAAAGCAGACACCCGACTTCGGAAACCATGCCCGCAACCCATCCCGACAAAACCCCCAGCCTGCTTTTTGCCAACAGCGCCGGCGAAATCAAGGATCTCCCGGATCTCCTGATGGCCGGCCGCAGCGGCTCCCATTTTTACCAGCCAAAGCTTGAGGAGCTGATCCCCCTGCCTGAGGGCAGCGACATCTTTGTCCTGCCCGGCCGCAACCCGGTGGGGATCGACCCGGGAAGCGGCGAGCCGCTCCTCGTTGCCGAAAACCCGGAGAATCCAGGGGAAGGAATCCAGGCGGTGGCGGCCTTCATGGCCCCAGCCCACACCGCCATCCACTGGGCCGCCTTTGAAAAATCAGCAGGCAACCTGGCCCACCTGCCCCTTTTCGCCTACACGGCGGTGGGCTGGCACGACGGCCGCTTCTGGGTCAGCGCCTTTCGCAGCGACCCGGACAAACGGCAGGAGGCAAAACGCTTCGACCCGGAAAATCTGCAGCGCCGCACCGAGCTCTGGCTGAAAAACAACGAGCAGAACCGGCTCATCCAGCACCTGGGCAAGTGCTGCCTCACCTACCGCTGCCCGGCGGCGATCAACTATTTTCTCGGCAAGTTCGAGGCGCCCCTGCCCACCTCGCCCGCCTGCAACGCCCAGTGCGTCGGCTGCATCTCCCTGCAGCCCTCGGGCTGCTGCCCCTCCACCCAGGAACGGATCAAATTCGTGCCCACTCCCAAGGAGATCGCCGAGATCGCCGTACCCCACCTCAACAAGGTCAAGGCCGGGGTGGCCAGCTTCGGCCAGGGCTGCGAAGGCGAGCCCCTGCTCCAGGCGGAGACCATCGAGAAGGCCATTCTTCTGATCAGAAAGCAGACGGAGAAAGGCACGGTGAACCTCAACAGCAACGCCAGTCTGCCCGAGGCCGTTGCCCGCCTGGCCCATGCCGGCCTCGACTCCATCCGGGTCAGCATGAACAGCGCGCGGCCCGAATACCACCAGCGCTACTACCGGCCCAAGGGCTTCACCTTTGCCGATGTCAAGCAGTCGATCCGGATCATGAAGCAGCATGACCGCTTTGTCTCCCTCAACTACTTCATCCTGCCCGGATTCACCGACGATCCGGAGGAGTTCGCCGCCCTCTGCGAGCTCATCGCCGAAACGCGGCCCGACTTCATCCAGCTCAGAAACCTCAACATGGACCCGGACTGGTACTTCGAGGCCGTCAAGTTCACGGAAAGCGGGCCGCCCATGGGCATCCTCGCCTGGCGGCGGCTGCTGCAGAAACGCTTTCCCCATCTGCGCTTCGGCTACTTCAACCCGCCCCTGCGCTGACCCCACCGGACTTGGATGCCATGGCCGACACCCTGCTCCTGCTCGCCTTTCTCTTCTGGGGCAACGCCCTGCCCCCCCTGGCCAGCGTGGCTTTGGGCGACCGCTTTGCCCGGCCCCTGGACAACAACCGCACCTGGCTGGACGGCTGGCCCCTCTTCGGCCCCCACAAAACCATCCGCGGCCTGCTCGCCAGCCTCCTCGGAGGCACCGCGACCTTTCCCCTGCTCGGAGTTTCCTGGCAGACCGCCGCCATCGCCGCGAGCCTCCTTGTCCTTGGCGACCTCACCTCGAGTTTTATCAAGCGCCGCCTCCATTACCGGAGCGGGCTTTCGGTTTTCGGGCTCGACCAGCTCTTCGAGGGGCTCCTGCCCGCCCTCTTTCTGGGCGAGCGGCTCGGCCTGGCCTACTGGCAGGCCATTGCCGCCGTTGCCATCTTCATGCCGGCGGCCCACGCCGGAGCCCGCCTCTGGAAGAGTATCGTCTACAAGCCGCCCATGGAGAACTACCCCCGGGTCGTGCGCTCCACGGTGCGGCTGCGCGAATGGCGCTCCTGCCACGAGCCCCTGGCCCGCTGGCAGACCTGGCTCAACCTCTCCCATTTCCTCTACAACGAGGTGCTGGTGAGCAATTTCTTCAGGCTCATCGGCCGCTACGAGGAGGGCATCGCCAACGCCCTGCGACCTGAGCTTTCCGAGCAGAGCCTCTTCTTCCCCAACCTGCCCCCCGCCTTCGACGGCTTCACCATCCTCTTCCTCTCCGACCTGCACCTCGACGGCCTGCCAGGCCTCACCCACCTCACCCTCGACCGCCTCGCCGGCCGCCGCTTCGACCTCTGTCTGGTGGGCGGGGACATCCGCATGCGCACCTATGGCCCCATCGCCCCCTGTCTGCGCGAGCTGCGCCGGCTGCTGCCGGGAATCGAAGCCAGGGAGGGGATTTTCGGAGTACTCGGCAACCACGACTGCATCGAGATGGTGCCTGATTTCGAGGAGGCGGGCATGCTCATGCTGGTCAACGACGCCTGGCCTCTGACCAGAAACGGGGAAAATATCTGGCTGGTCGGCATCGACGACCCCCATTACTACAAAACCCACGAGGTGGCCAAGGCCTTCGCCAAGGTGCCGGCGGGCGCCTTCACCCTCTTCCTGGCCCACTCGCCGGAGGCGTACGAGGAGGCGGCCGCCCGCGAGGCGGCCCTTTATCTCTGCGGCCATACCCACGGCGGTCAGATCCGCCTCCCCTCGGGAATGCCGGTATACACCAACAGCCGGGCCCCCCGCTTTACCGCGGCCGGCCACTGGCGGCACCGCGCGATGCAGGGCTACACCAGCCGGGGAGTCGGAGCCTCCGGGGCGCCGCTGCGCTTCAATTGCCCTGGGGAAATCAGCATTCTCACCTTACGGCGCGGCACGGACAGCAAAACACAGGAGGAAGCATGCGCAACCAGCCGGAAATAGAGATCAAGAACCGCAACCAGACCATCCGCGTCAATCCCGCCTTCAGCCTGCTCAACAACTTCCTGAGCCAGGGAATTCCCATCCAGACCAGCTGCGGGGGCAAGGCGCAATGCGGCCGCTGCCGCTGCCGGATCCTGGAGGGGGCCGCCCACCTGAGCCCGGTGCGGCCCGCCGAAATCGCCAGGCTGGGCGGGGCGCTGATCGAGGCGGGCTGGCGGCTCAGCTGCCAGAGTCACGCCCTGCGCCGGGTGGTGCTGGAGCTGCCCGAACTCACCGCCCCCCTGGACTGAGGGAAACGGGTCCCCTTCCTCGCCTTGCCTCTTGAAAAATCTGAAAAAACCATGTAGGATTGGCGATATGCTCTCTTTTCAACAACCTCAGGCCGGACCAGAGCGCCATGTTCAGCATCATCAGGAATCTCTTCGCTCCTCCCAGCATCGCCATTGATCTTGGCACCGCCAATACCCGCGTCTATGCCTGTGAGCTCAGGGAATTCAAGGAAGAACGCTCGCAGGTCCGCCATGTCCAGCCGGAAGGCGTCTCGTCGGAAAGTTCTGATCACTATGTGGACTACCTGAACAGCAAGCTCGTCTCCGCTCCCCTCCGTGGCGGAGTCATCGTTGACGTCAACAACGCCATCAATCTGCTCAAGCCGCTGCTGAAAGGAGCGCACCGAGGGTTCCGCCAGCCGGTTTCCCTGGCCTGCGCCCCCACGGACACCTCTGAAAAAGAACGGAAACTCCTGAGCGAGGCCGTCATCCATGCCGGCGCCCGCCACGTGGCTATCATTCCCGAGGTCTGGGCGGCGGCAATCGGCGCGGGCCTCGACGTTTCCCACCCCGCGGCCCAGCTGCTCATCGACATCGGCGAGGGCGTCACCGACCTGGCCGTGATCCGCGACGGCCGCCTCGTCTTCACCTCGGCCATCCGCACCGCCTGCAGCGACCTGCAAAAGGAGATCCGCAACGCCATCATCGCCCGGCACAAGGTCTGCCCCTTCCCGGACGAGGTCGAGCGGCTCACCCACGAGGTGCGGACCATGGCCCAGCCAGATCCCCGGCCCGACTCGATTCTGACGGTGCGGGGCATGGACATCATCAAGCGGCGGGAAATTACCGTCGAGGTGCCGGACCGGGAGATCACCGCCGCCATGGCTCCCGTGATCCAGAAGATCCTCCGGATGATCGAATTCACCTTCAACCGGCTGCCCGAGCAGGTGGCCTGCGAGCTCTGCGAAAGCGGCATCTGCCTTACCGGCGGCGGCAGCTGCATCACCGGCATGGACACCCTCATCGAGGGCCGGACCAACCTGCCGGTCAAGATTGCCCAGGATCCCATCCATTCCGTGATCAACGGAGCCATCCAGACCCTCGAATACTGGAAAGGGAAGGAACGCTGGTGGGAAAACATCGCCTGGCCGCGTCTTGCCGCCTGAGGCGCTGCATCGCGACCGGAACGGACGAGCGGCGGAAAATTCCCGCCGGACCCAAACCTTCTCAGCTTGCGGAGAAAAGCAAACCAGGAGCATCATGAAAATCACCCTGATGGTCTGCAGCGGCGAGCCGGAAATCCTCTGGAACGCCTTCCGCCTTGGCAATCTCATGCTGGAGCAGATGGAAGACGTCACCATCTTTCTGAACGGCCCGTCGGTCAAATTC
This sequence comes from Desulfobulbaceae bacterium UBA2262, assembly GCA_002347185.1. Classification (GTDB taxonomy): domain Bacteria; phylum Desulfobacterota; class Desulfobulbia; order Desulfobulbales; family Desulfurivibrionaceae; genus UBA2262. The sequence continues at coordinate 38,951 of DDXK01000037.1, forward strand.
GCAGCCCTGGCATCGAAGCAATTCCCACTCAACGAGCTGGCGAAAGTGTTCACCCTTTCCGAAGGGGTTCTGCTGGCCTGAGGCAAACTTCTCGACCTCCACGGCGTGGGGGACGGATACCAGGCCCGGGCAAAACAGAATGACCTCTACCAGCTCATCCTGACAAGCGATCGCCTCCTCACCTTTTGAACAAAAGGACTCCCGTCCCAAACACCGCAAGGAAAGACATGAATCCCCCTGTCCCGACCTCCCCGAAATCACGCCTGGTGGCCCTGCTGCTCTGCTTCTTTCTCGGCGCCCTGGGCGTGCACCGCTTCTATGTAGGCAAGACCGGCACCGGTATCCTGATGCTGCTCACCCTGGGCGGCCTCGGCATCTGGGTTCTCATCGACCTGATCATGATCACCGTCGGCTCCTTCAAGGACAAAGAAGGCCGCCCTGTTTTCAAATGGGCCGAGCCGGGATCCATCTGATGGGCGAAAAGATCGAATACCGGATCGATTCGGAGCAGCGCTTCATCACCGAACGCTGCCAGGGCGCAATCGGCTTGCGCGATCTGCGCGCATTCCTGGAGGCCCTCTTTGCCGACCCGGCCTACGAGCGGCATTATGACGGGCTTGTCGACCTGCGGGGGGCCCTGCTGGAGCTGGACTACGAGGAGATCAGGGAGCTGCTCGCGTTCCAGCGCGCCCACCCCCGCACCTCCCGCGGATCCTGGGCATTCCTTGCGGAGAAGCCCCTCAACTTCGGGGTGATGCGGATGTTTCTCTCCTTGGGGGAGGGCTTGGGCATGGAGATGGAGATCCTGGAAACGGAACGGGAGGTCCGCCTCTGGCGGGAAAAGCTTTTTAAGGAGAGACAAGGCTAGGGCGCCGAAGTTCCAGCGGGTGCTGGGCGATAAAAAAGGCTGCCGCAGCGGGCAGCCTTTTTTATTTCATGATACCCCCCGGATAAAACAGGGGCTTTTACGGAAACTTTTTTCACTTCAGGTCTTTTGCGCCATGGGAGGCGCGGGAATATCGGCGCCATGGCACTCCACGCAATTGGGCTGGCCGGTGATACCGAACTCCTTGGCCGGAGACCAGGCGCTTGCGGGCGCATACCTGCCGTCCTTCCAGTCGTTCAGCAGTTCCACCAGATGATAGGCCACGCTGGCCGCCACCCGCGCGCAACGATCCTTCCGCTCCGGGCTGCCCAGCGGCTTGCCGGAGGCCTGCATCCACTTGCCCACCGAAACATGGCAGAGCGGCGATTCCGCCGTGGTCTTGACGAGTTCCGTTTTCACCCTGGGCTCTTTCGGCATAAAGACGGGCTGAGGAGTATCGGAATACCACTGGAGCATGTCGGCCCCGATCTGGTGTCCGGCATCGGCGCCGGCGATACGCGGACCGATGATGAGGTTGGCGACGATGTTCGCACCGGCATTGGAACCGCAGACCGTGCCCCAGCCCACCAGGCCGCCCTCCAGGAAAACAAAGGAATCGACGGGGAAGGAGCGGTAGGGCTCGCCCACCTTTTCGCGGAGCTGCGTGAAGACACTGCTGATGACGGCCGCTCCGCAAAAAACCCTGTACCATTCCTGGTAAGCCAGCTCGGCGGTTGTGGCGGGGTCGAGCTTTTCATAGGGCCAGGGCCATTTTTCCGTGGTTCCGTCCTTCGCCTGGGCAAGGCCCGGCCAGCCGCCGAAGCGGGCCAGGGCTGTACCCGCCGCCAGAACACCGGCGCCGATGACCATCTGCCGGCGCGACAATCCCTTCTCATCCATGCCATCTGCCTTCATCGTCTCTTCCTCCCTGTTGCGGGGCAAAGCACTTCCTGCGGCCCCATGCCCGGCCCGGAAGCCTCCCCCCCTTTTTGCCTAAGGTCCTTAAGAACAATTCCCCCCCCTGAACTGGACCGGGAGAAAAATGCCGACAGGTACCACAAAGAAGCATCCTACATTGTGGTATACACTAGCAGCATCTTTCCGGCTGAAGAATATGGCAAATTGTCGCAGACAAAAAATCCAGACCCGGCCAGCGGCGGCCACGGCATGCTGCCGGCCCGGGATTGCAAGGAGAATTGGCGGTCAGGCCGACGGGACCCTCTCCCTTTCGACCATGGGAGCAGGCAAGGTCATGCATTCCAGAAAGATCCTCTTGTCGCAGCGGCTGCAGATCTCTCTGTCCAGGCGGGTGAAAATCTCGGCAAGCGCCTCGTCCTTGGATTCGAAGATGTTCTCGGCGCCGATCTCGTCCAGATACCCGCCCTTTTCAATATGGTCGCAGACCGGCTTCTTGATGTCGTAGAGGTAGAGCCGCCCCCCCTCCGCCTTTTCCTTCCTGACCAGCTCAGCGAGAAAATCCGCGCCTGCCATGTCGATGAAGTTGATGCCGGAAAAGATCAGGAGCAGATGGGTCTGCTCGGGCTGGACACGGTGCATGGCCGCGAGCCGCTCCTGCACATGGTTGATGGCCCCGAAAAAGAGCGAGCCGTCGATGCGGACGATCTTCAGCTGCGGGCACTCGGGCAGCGACGGGTCGGTGGTGAAGGAGCGCATGGGATGCCGGGGGTCCGGCACCCGGCTCAGAACCCGGGGATGCGAGGTGCGATTGAGGTAGAGGACCAGGGAGAGCAGCACGCCGAGGAAGATGGCGAACTCGAGCTCGAGGAAGAGGGTGGCCAGAAAGGTGGTGACCAGGATGACGCTCTCCTGTCGGCTGGACCGCAGGATGCGGCCAATGTGGTGGAAATCGATGAGCCCCCAGGCCACCAGGATGAGGATGCCGGCCATGGCGGCGTTTGGCAGATAGACGGCCCAGGGAGCCACGAAGAGGACGACCACCATCAGAAGGCCGCCGGCGAAAACCGCGGCCAGGGGCGTCTTGGCGCCGGCCTGATAATTGAGGCCGCTCCGGTTGAAGGAACCGGTGGCCACGTAGCCGGAGAAAAAACTGCCCGCGATGTTGGAAAGCCCCTGGCCGATGAACTCCTGATTGCCGTCCAGACGCTGGCCGGTCTTGGCCGAGAGGGAACGGGCGATGGAGACGGCCTCGGTGAGGGCGAAAAGGGTGGTCGCCACCGCGACCGGCGCCAGCATCCTGATGCTGTCCAGGGAAAACTCCGGGGCCGAGAGAGGAGGCAGCGAAGAGGGCAGGGCGCCCACCACCGGGATGGCTGCCGCTCCGGCCCCCACCTGCCGGGAGATGAGAAAGGCAGCCAGGCAGCCGACCAGCATGGAGACGATCATATAAGGGAAGCGGGGATTCAGACGCCGGATGATGAGCCCCGAGGCCATGGTCACCGCCCCCACCGCCAGGGCATGAAGGTTGTAGGTCTGCCACTGGCTGGCCACCGCCTGCACGGTCTGGTAGAGATGGCCGCCCCGGGGGACGGCGACGGCGACCAGGTGCTTGAGCTGACTGGCGGCGATGAGGAGGGCCGCGCCGGCGGTGAAGCCGACCACCACCGAGTGGGAAATAAAATTGACCAGGGCGCCGAGCCGGGCAAGCCCCATGACCAGCTGGATCAGCCCCACCATCATGGTCAGGGTCAGGGCCAGCTGCACGTACTCGGCGCTGCCTGGCACCGCATACTTGCTCAATGAGGAAAAAAGGACGATGGAGGCGGCGGTGGTGGGGCCGGAAACCAGCAGCCAGGAGGAGCCGAAAAGGGCCGCGACAATGGCCGGCACCATCCCGGCATAGAGGCCGTACTCCGGCGGCATGCCGGCGATGGCGGCAAAAGCAACACCCTGGGGCAGGGCAACCACGGCGCCGGTGAGACCGGCAAGCAGGTCGTCGCGCAGACTGGCCCCGTTGACCCGTGGCCACCAGGCGCGAAAAGGCAACAGATGGTCCAGCCAGCCGCCGGCATTCTCGTTTTCGGTATGCACCATCCCCTCTCCTCCCGGCAAGCCCTCTCCCGGCCGCCTCAGACGCCCTGATCCCGAAATCCTTCCCGCAGCACCCGGTATTCGCCGGTTTTCACATCCAGATCGTAGATGTTGAAATTGGTCCGCATGTCCAGCCCCTCGTAATGGACGGCGAAGTTGAGGGAGGCGGAGCCTTGCGGGCCGCTGACGATGCGGTGGAAGACGAACCTGGGCCAGACCAGCATGGCCGGGCCGTCGTAGAGCAGCGTGCTCCCCTGCCGGATCTGTTCGGGGGTGACGGTGAAGCTCTCCACGCCGTGGCCGGCCAGGAAGATCTCCACCTGGCGCGTGCCGGCGAGAACGATGAGATTGTCGTCCTGATGAGGATGCATGTACCAGGGGCGCGCCACCTCGCCGACCGGTCCGGGGGAGAGCGCGCTCTTTTCGTGGATCACCCGGTCGATGGCGTCGATGCGCGGCAGCAGCTCCATGGGAACGTTGTCAAAAAAGACCCCCGGCGTCCGGCGCAGGGGCTTTAAGGGGATGATCCGGTAAAAGTCGGCAACCTCCCTGAATATGGCGGAACTCATCTTCTTCTCCTTCCCTGCGACGGGCAAAAAAGATCTTCTTCTTGACGCCTCGTTTTTATGGTAGGTTCATTGTCGCAATTTTTCCGGCGGCGGAAAAGGGATAATTCGTCACGGCCGCAGGACAGCGGCCGGCACAAGAGAAGGGGGAGCAAGAGCATGGAGAAAAAAAGCGGCAGCGGCCTTGCCCGGATCATCAACGCCTTGGGCTGGTCCATGGCGGGGCTCGCGGCGACCTTCAGACACGAAAAGGCCTTTCAGCAGGAGGTTGTCCTGACCCTTGTCCTGGCCCCCCTTGCCCTGCTCCTCGGCAAAACCGGCCTGGAAAAGGCCCTGCTCCTGGGCCCCCTCCTCCTGGTGCTCATCGTCGAGGTCGTCAACAGCGCCATCGAGGCGGTGGTGGACCGCTTCGGCGGCGCAATGCACCCCCTCTCCGGCCGCGCCAAGGACATGGGCTCCGCCGCGGTCTTCCTGACCTTCGTCAACGCGGCGGCGGTCTGGACCCTGGTCCTTTTTTTCTAGGACACGCACCTCCCACATTGTGGCAGCCACTCTCCCTTGACAAGCGCTCCGTTGTAGGCTTTAATCGGGGCGCCGGTTTGCATATTCTCCCGTTTTTGCGCATGAAGAGAAAGGTACCCCATGAATCGCTCCCCCATCATCCCCCAGGACTGCTTCAAACATTTCACCGTGGACCAGGACAAGGCGTGCAGCCCTCAGGAAACGGTGGCCCGTTTCAAGGAGCGCCTCAAGGAAGTGGATCTGGACATCCTCAAGGAGGTGCGGCGCATCGACAACGGCCGCCTGGATATCCCGGTTTATTTCAGCGTCTGCGGCAAGGATGCCCGGGCAGTGATCGGCAACAAGAAGCAGATGGGCAAGGGCAGCTCGCCGGAACAGTCCCAGGCCAGCGCCTGCATGGAGCTGGCCGAGCGCTTCAGCTTTTTCTCCTTCAAGAAGGATGAGGCGAATTTCCTCACCGCCACCTATGCCAGCCTGAAGAAAGAAGGCCGCCCCCTGCTGCCCCTGGTGCGCCTGCTGCTCTCGGTGCATGACGAGCGCACCGACATCGCCACCCTGGAACGCCTCATCGAGGACATCCCCATCCAGTGGACCTGGGCCACCAACCTCAATAGCGGCGAGGTGCTGCTGGTGCCCTTCAGCTGGTTTTACGCGATCAACGAGTTCAACGGGCCTTCCGCCGGCAATACCTATGAAGAGGCGATTCTCCAGGGGATCAGCGAACTTGTCGAGCGCCACGTCTGCGCCCTGGTCAACCACCACCGGCTCCCCACCCCGGCCATCGATCCGGAGAGCGTCACCGACCCGGTGGCCCGCGAGCTGCTCGCAAAATTCCGCAAAAACGGCATCGAGCTTTACCTGAACGATTTCACCCTCGATACCGGCATCCCCACGGTGGCGGCGCTGGCCATCGACCGTTCCACCTTTCCGGAATCAAGCGAGATCGTCTATACGGCCGGCACCACCCCGGACCCGGAAAAGGCCCTGATCCGGGCGGTGACCGAGGTGGCGCAGCTGGCCGGCGACTTCAACAGCAAGGCCAACTACGTGGCCAGCGGCCTGCCCAAGCCCCTCTCCATGGAAGAGGTGCGCTACCTCACCGAGGCGGAAAAAACCGTCTCCATCCACGACCTGCCGCAACTTGCCGACAACAACATGAAGGCGGAGATCGACAACTGCCTGGCCGCCCTTTCCCGGCTCGGCCTGGAGGTGCTGGTGGTCGACACCATGCACGAGAAGCTGAAGATCCCCGCCATCTACACCATCATCCCCGGCTGCCATTTCCGGGAGCGCTCCATGCTCAACAACGTGGGGCTGTTCGCGGCAAAGCTGGTCACGGAGCGGATCGAGGATCCGGACGCGCAGCTGGCCCAGCTTATGAAGATGCGGCAATACCTGCCCGAGGCCTACTATCTGGAATACTATCTCGGCAAGAACATGCAGGCCAGGGGGGAACTGGCCGCCGCAACGGCGCACCTGGAGCGGGCCCTGACCTTGCACCCCGCAGAGGAGGACATCCCCTACATCTACTCGCACCTGGGCGACTGCCTGAAGGAGATGGGCGAATACGAGCAGGCCATTGCCGTGCTCAACAAGGGCGCCGAATACGACGAAGAACGGCCGGACATCCACAACCTGCTCGGCTTCTGCCACTTCAAGCTGGCCGACTACGAAACCGCCATCCGCCACTTCAGCCGCACCGTGGAACTGAACCCGGCCTCGGCCATCGACTACGCCAATCTGGGCGTCAACTACCGGAAGCTCAACCGTCGGGAGGAGGCGATCAGGCACTTCCAGCTCGCCCTCTCCCTGGATCCGGGCATCGAATTTGCCCACAGCCATCTGGCCGAACTGCTGGGCGACGGACAGGCATGACCGGGAAGGCGCAACGCCGGACACACTCCGCCTCTCTGCAGGGAACTCATGGCGCGCTCCTCGCAAGACACGGGAAACTGCCCGAAACGAGGCCTTCGCAAGCATGATCAAAGATTTCACCCGCCGCCTCTTCCTGCGGGGCGGCAAGCCCCTCCCCATCCGTCCGCCCTGGGCCTTGCCAGAAAACGACTTCATCGCTCGCTGCAGCAAATGCGGGGCCTGCACCAGCCATTGCCCGCAGGGGATTCTTGAGCCGGACCACGCCGGCTACCCCCAGGTGAACTTCGCTCTCGGCGAATGCACCTTCTGCGGAGTATGCCTTCGGCAGTGCCCTGCCGGAGCGCTGGTCGCCCTGCCCCAGGCCCCACCCTGGCGCCGGAAGGCAATCATTGCCGAAACCTGTCTCAACGTCCTCGGCACCCAATGTCGAACCTGCGGCGAGCAGTGCGAGCAGCGGGCCATCATCTTCCGGCCCTCGCCCGGGGGGCGCACCCTACCCCAACTTGTGACGGCCGCCTGCAACGGTTGCGGCGCCTGCTTTGCGGTTTGCCCGGTCCAGGCTATCCGCATCCTCGCTTGAACTTCTGGCGATTTTTATCTCATGTTTCAATGCCATTCATTGGTTACCAAAAAGAAACGTCATTACCGCCCTCTCGTAACTTTCTCGTAACATCAGAAAAGTCAAGGAGCGAATTTTCACGGAAATTCGCTCCTTGACTTTTCTGGCACACCTGTTGCTATCCTGTAAAAAGAATCCTCGGAAACCATCTTCGCAACACACCCTGCCCGACAGGGTTCACCCGGAAACAGCTGAAGGGGGAGCAAAAGATGAACATTGCCGGTGTTCTTGTCCACGCCAAACCTGGTTTCGCAGACCAGGTGGCCACATCACTGACCACCCTGCCCGGCCTCGAAATCCACGCCCGCACCGACGACCACCGCTTTGTCGTCACCATTGAAGAACAGCACGATTCCGTAATCTCCGCAACCCTGGCCATGCTCCACAAGGTGGAGGGGATATTGTCCGCGGCCATGGTCTATCAGCATTCCGAACAGGAAGAAACAACAGAAGCATAGCAGAAAGGGTTTTTCATCCCCGTTGTCGTCTGAAAAGGCTTTTTTTCGGCCCGTCAGATTGACCATCCGTTTTCAAGCGAAGGAGGAGGAGCGCATATGAAACTGACAAGGCGTAATTTCATCAAGAACAACGCCATTGCGGCCACAGCCCTGGCGGCCGGCATCTCCCTGCCGGAGATGAGGGCCATTGCCGCAAGCGACGACCCAACCATCCGCTGGGACAAAGCCCCCTGTCGCTTCTGCGGCACCGGCTGCAGCGTCCTGGTCGGGGTCAAGGACGACCGGGTAGTGGCAACCCAGGGCGATCCCGATGCGCCGGTGAACAAGGGGCTCAACTGCATCAAGGGATATTTCCTCTCCAAAATCATGTACGGCAAGGACCGCATCACCCGCCCCCTGTTGCGCATGAGAAACGGCAAATTCGACAAAAACGGCGAATTCACTCCCATCAGCTGGGATCAGGCCTTTGAGATCATGGCCAGCAAGTGGAAAGAGGCGATGAAAAAGAAGGGCCCCAGCGCGGTGGGCATGTTCGGCTCCGGCCAATGGACGGTTTGGGAAGGCTATGCCGCGGCCAAACTGTGCAAGGCGGGTTTTCGCTCCAACAACATCGATCCCAACGCCCGCCACTGCATGGCCTCGGCCGTGACCGGATTCATCCGCACCTTCGGCTCGGACGAGCCCATGGGCTGTTATGACGATCTGGAACATGCAGACGCCTTTGTACTCTGGGGCGCCAATATGGCGGAAATGCACCCCATCCTCTGGTCGCGCCTCACCGACCGCAAGCTCACCGCCTCCCATGTCAAGGTGGCCGTACTCTCCACCTTTGAAAATCGCTGTTTCGAGCTGGCCGACCTGGGCCTGGTCATGAAGCCGCAATCCGACCTGGCCATCCTCAACTACATTGCCAACTACATCATCGCAAACGGCAAGGTCAACGAGGCCTTTGTCAAGAAATCGGTCAATTTCAAACGCGGGGCCACAGACATCGGTTATGGCCTGCGGCCAAACGATCCCCGGGAGCAGAAGGCAAAAAACGCGGCCAAGGCTGGCGACGCCGAGCCCATGAGCTTTGAAGAGTTTAAGGCCTTTGTGGCCGAATACACCCTGGACAAGACCCACCAGATCTCCGGTGTGCCCAGGGAGCAGCTGGAAGCCCTGGCCAAACTCTACGCCGATCCAAAGACCAGGGTGGTTTCCTATTGGACCATGGGCTTCAACCAGCATGTCCGCGGCACCTGGGCCAACAACCTCGTCTATAACATCCATCTCCTCACCGGCAAGATTTCGGAACCGGGCAACGGCCCCTTCTCCCTCACCGGCCAGCCCTCGGCCTGCGGCACCGCCCGCGAGGTCGGCACCTTTGCCCACCGCCTGCCCGCGGACCTGGTGGTCACGAAGCCGGAGCATCGCGCCTTTGCCGAGCAGATCTGGCAGCTGCCGGCAGGGACCATTCCCGACAAGCCCGGCTTCCACGCCGTCCTGATGCAGCGCAAGCTGCGCGACAAGGAAATGAACTGCTACTGGCAGCTCTGCAACAACAACATGCAGGCCGGTCCCAACATCAACGACGAAATGTATCCGGGCTGGCGTGATCCGGAAAACTTCATCGTGGTATCCGACCCCTACCCCACCGTTTCCGCCATGGCCGCCGACCTGATCCTCCCCACCGCCATGTGGGTGGAGAAGGAAGGCGCCTACGGCAACGCCGAACGCCGCACCCAGTTCTGGCGGCAGCAGGTCAAGGCGCCGGGGGAATCGCAGTCCGACCTCTGGCAGGTGGTTGAATTTTCCCGGCGCTTCAAGGTCGAAGAGGTGTGGCCGGCGGAACTGATCGCCAAAAAGCCGGAATACAAGGGCAAAACCCTCTACGAGGTGCTCTTTGCCAATGGCCAGGTGAACAAATTTCCCAGGCAGACGGTCAAGGATCTTGCCGGCAATGCATACGAAAACTCCGAGATGGAGCATTTCGGCTACTACCTGCAGAAGGGGCTCTTTGAAGAATACCGCCGCTTCAGCCTGGAAGGTCCGAAAAAAGGACATGAGCTCGGGGAGTTCGACCAGTACCACAAGGCCCGCGGCCTGCGCTGGCCCGTAATCGGCGGCAAGGAAACGCTCTGGCGTTACCGGGAAGGCTACGATCCGCATGTCAAGGCCGGGGAAGGAGTGGTCTTTTACGGCAACCCGGACGGCAAGGCCAACATCTTTGCCCTGCCCTACGAGCCGCCCGCCGAAAGCCCGGACCAGGAATACGACCTCTGGCTCTGCACCGGCCGCGTCCTCGAGCACTGGCACTCCGGCTCCATGACCAGAAGGGTTCCGGAGCTGCACAGGGCAGTGCCCAGCGCCGTGGCGTTCATGAACGAGAAGGACGCGGAGAAACGTGGATTGCGCCGAGGCATGGCGGCAAAACTCACCACCCGCCGCGGCGAAATCCTCGCCACCGTGGAAACCCGGGGCAGAAACAAAATGCCGGAGGGGGTAATCTTTGTTCCCTTCTTCGACGAAAGCCGCCTCGTCAACAAGCTGACCCTGGATGCGACCTGCCCCATTTCCAAAGAAACCGACTTCAAGAAATGCGCGGTCAAGGTGAGCCAGGCGTAAGGCACCGGTTATGACGCAATCGCAAGAGACAGCGGCGGGCCCGAGCCGGAGGAGATTTATTCTGGAGACGGCGCGAACCGCCTGCGGGGTTGCCCTGCTCGGCCTGGGCCTCGGACTCTATGGCAACCGGCAGGCGGTGGCCAGGCCGGTTTACACCCTGCGGCCGCCAGGAGCCCTGCCGGACCGGAAGTTCCTTGCCACCTGCGTCCGTTGCGGCCAGTGCGTCCGGGCCTGCCCATACAAAACCCTGCGGCTGGCCAGGCCGGAAGAGGAGGCAGCCACCGGCACCCCCTACTTCAGCGCCCGGCAGATCCCCTGCGAACTCTGCGAAAATCGGCCCTGCATCCGCGCCTGCCCCACCGGCGCCCTGGACCCGCAGCTCACCGATATCTACAAGGCGCGCATGGGGCTGGCCGTGCTCATTGACCGGGAAAACTGCCTGAACTTTCTCGGCCTGCGCTGCGATGTCTGCTACCGCAGCTGTCCGCTCATCGACAAGGCTATTACCCTCAATGCCACGCACAACCAGCGCAGCGGCAAGCACACCATGTTTCTCCCGGAGGTACATTCCAGGCATTGCACGGGCTGCGGCAAATGCGAGAAATCCTGCGTACTGGAAAAAGCGGCCATCAAGGTGGTGCCCATAGCGCTGGCCAGAGGCGAGCTCGGCAGCCACTACCGGGTCGGCTGGGAGGAGAAGGCAAAGGCCGGGCAAAGCCTGATACCGGAACAGCTCGATTTACCGGATCGGATGCCCGAATACACCCCTCCCTTCACTCCGGAGTGGAAACCATGAGCACTGCAAGCCATCCCGGCGCCCTGGCCAGAGAAAAAAAAGGCTGGCTGACAGCCCACTGCTGGCTCATGCTTCGCCGGTTGACCCAGATCACGCTGCTCGCACTTTTCTTGAGCGGGCCGCTGGCCGGAGTCTGGATCTTCACCGGCAATCTGGCGGCAAGCCGCTTTCTCGACACGGTGCCGCTGGCCGACCCCTTCATCCTGCTGCAAACCCTGGCCGCAGGCTCTGTGGTTGGAGGCACGGCAGCAACCGGCGCGCTGCTCATTGCCGCTTTTTATCTTGTGATGGGCGGGCGAGCCTACTGCGCCTGGGTCTGCCCCGTGAACCTGATCACCGATTTTGCAGCCTGGCTGCGCCTGCGGCTCAACCTCCGTGAAGGCTGGCTCTTGAGTCGCAACAGCCGGTACTGGATGATCGCCATGGCTTTTCTGACCAGCGCCCTTACCGGCTCGCTGGCCTGGGAGCTGGTCAATCCGGTCACCATGCTCCACCGCGGCCTCATCTTCGGCCTCGGCTTGGCCTGGGCCATCCCGCTCGCCATCTTCTCTTTCGATCTTCTGGTGAGCAGGCGCGGCTGGTGCGGCCACCTTTGCCCGACAGGCGGCTTTTACAGCCTGCTCGGCAGGTTCAGCCTGCTCCGGGTGCGGGCCGACGGCAGGGACAACTGCAGCAACTGTCTGGACTGTTATGCCGTCTGCCCCGAACCCCAGGTAATCAGCCCGGCCCTGAAGGGCGAAGGCGGGCACGGTCCTGTGATCACCGGGGCCAACTGCACCAACTGCGGCCGATGCATCGATATCTGCGCCGAAAGGGTTTTTTCCTTCGGCAGCCGCTTCCCCAAAAAGGCAAAAACCTTCTGAAGGCCAGTAACCCTGCAAAAGGAGTTGAGACCATGAAAAAAAACACCCCTCTGTTTCTGCTGGGCATCGTCGGCTGCCTGGCCATCCTGCCTGCGGCAACCTCGGCCGGGGAGCTGCAATCATTGCGGGGAGCCAGGGAGATCACCTCCCCCTCCCAGGATCCGGAAGTGGTGAAATTGATCCCGGACCAGAAACCGATCAAGCGGGACTTTGTTCAACAGCCTCCCCTGATTCCGCACAAGATCGACGGCTACATTATTGACAGGAATTACAACAAATGCCTGAGTTGCCACAGCTGGGCCAACTACAAGTCGGCGGGCGCCACCAAGATCAGCCCGACCCATTTCATCGACAAGGATGGCAGGGAATTGGCCAGCCTGGCGCCGCGCCGCTACTTCTGCACCCAGTGCCACGTGGTGCAGGCCGATGTCGAGCCGCTGGTGGAAAACACATTCCAGCCGGTACCGGCCATCAAGTAACGTCAGGCAACGGAAAGAAGAGAGTGACGAGGAAAATCGGACGAGCGTCCTGATTTCTCGGCAGATCATTTGTCGCCGAGCCTGATTCCTCCGGCGGAAAAGCCGGCCTGCGCCGGCAAGACCAGGCGAACAGGCATCGGGAAAACAGCAGGAGTCTATTATGAGCACAACCGGCAAAGGGGTATGGAATAAATTGCAAAGCCCCAGCACCCGCTATTCGGTCCTCACTCTCCTGGGAATAGGCTTTATCGGGGGAATTGCCTTCCTGACCGGATTCCTGGGGGAGCTGAAGGCCACGGCCCAGGAATCATTCTGCATCTCATGCCACGAGATGCGGGAAAACGTTTACCTGGAATACAAAAACACCCCCCACTTCAGCAACAAATCCGGGGTGCGGGCCACCTGCGCCGACTGCCACCTGGCCCGCGATCTCGCGCCGAAGCTGGCCAGGAAGATTGTTGCGGTCCGGGAGTTGTTCCACAAAGTGAAGGGGACCATCGACACCAGGGAAAAATTTCTCGATCACCGGCTCACCATGGCGACCAGGGTCTGGGGAGAAATGAAGGCCAACGATTCCCGCGAGTGCCGCAGCTGTCACGACGCCAAGGCCATGGATTACGCCAAGCAGTCCCGCCGGGCCATGCAGCAACACATCCGGGGCGACCGGGAAAAACTCACCTGCATCGACTGCCACAAGGGTATCGCCCACCTCCTGCCCGACATGAAGGACATCGATCCTTCCGCGGTCATCGGAGGCCATATCTGAGGCAGCTCGCAGTCGCGGGCACGGCACACTCCATGAGAAAGGGCCCGTCTGGCCCTTTCTCATTTCCAGCCTGCCCGGCAAACAGGGCTCTACATCCCGAAGAGCTCCTTCATCTTTTTCGCCCCCTCCATGAGGGCATCGGCGCCGCCTTCCGGCTGGGCGCCGGTCCCTGCCCCGCCGCCTGCCTGGGGCACGACGGCCTGCGCTTCCGTATAGGTGCAGGTCCCGATCTTCCTGCCTTCATAGACGGTGGTGATCTCCATGAGCTCGCCCTCCTGCCTGGTCTGCATCTTCATCCTGCCGCTGTAGCGTCCGGGACCGTACTCCATCTCGCCGCTGCCGGTCATGGCGGCCTCGCCTTCGCAGACCATCTTCCAGGTTGTCCTGTTGCCGCTCACCTTGACGTCACTCATCCTGCACTGCTGGTTGGGCTCCTGGGGAATGGCGCGGGCAGGGTCCTTTTCCTGCCCCTTGGGCACGCAGACCTTCATGGTCTGCGCCGGCATGGCAAAGGGCATGCCGGCAATCTCCGTCCTGGCCTTGACCTCCCAAAGCTCGTCCTCCCCTGCCGCCGCCGCGCTTCCGGCGCCTGCCAACATGAAAAACGCAGCAAAAAAAAGTACTTCCTTCTTCATAAAAACCTCCCTTGATTCACTCCTCTCTTGAAAAAATCAGGTCATTTCCAGTTCCACCCGGTTGCGCCCCTGCTCCTTGGCCCGGTAGAGAGCCTGGTCCGCCAGCCTGATCAACCCGTAGGTATCGACAAAGCGATCCCGCTGGACAATCCCCACGCCGATGCTTGCCGTCACCGCAACAGGTCCGGCGGCGGTGGCAAAAGGCTTTTCGGAGAGGGCAAGGCGCAAGCGGTCGTAATGCTTGCGGATCAGGGCGCAGTCACAATCGGAGATCACGACGAGAAACTCCTCGCCGCCATAACGCCCCACCCGGTCATAGGGACGCAGGGCCTGCGAAAGGCGGCTGGCAAGCTCGCAGAGCACCTCGTCTCCCACCTGATGGCCATGGGTATCGTTGATCAGCTTGAAATGGTCGATATCCATGAGCCCCACGCAGAGATTCTCCTGCCGCCGCAGGCCCCGGGCCAGCTCCTTGTCCAGGTATTCGAGGATGGCCCGCCGGTTGAGAAGACCGGTGAGGGCGTCGTGGGTCGCCTGTTGCTTCAGGGCATTGCGGGCGGCAAGCAGTTCGAGGTTGAGTTCGGCAATGCGCCTGCCCGCCCGGACCCTGACCTCGAGTTCGTGGGGATGGTAGGGCTTGGTGATGTAATCGTCCGCCCCCGCCTCCATGCCCCGCACGATGTCGTCCTTGTCGTCCCGGGCGGTGAGGAGAAGAACATAGACATAGGGCTCCCGGGAGAGGGAACGCACCCGCCGGCACAGCTCCACGCCGTCCAGGCCCGGCATCATCCAGTCCAGAATGAGCAGCTGCGGGCACTCCTCTCTCTGGATCAGCTCCCAGGCCGAGGTGCCGTCCTGGCAGACCACTGTCTCATACCCCCATTTCCGGAGCATGGTTTCGAGCTTCATCCGCGAAATCGGATCATCTTCGGCAACCAGAATCTTCATGCCTCATCCTCCGCAAGATATTGAGCCAGGGACTCTGCCAGACGTCGGCACTGCCCAAGCAGCCGTTCCCCCAACAGGGAGAGCTCCGGCCAGTCTCCGCTTCCCGCCGCCTTTTCCAGGGCCAGGGCAGCCGTGAAGCAAGGCCCTTTCCCGAAATTCGCCACCGCGCCCTTGAGCTTGTGGGCCGCCATCCGCAGCGCCTCGGCATCCTGTTTTTCCATCGCTTCGCCGACCGCGGCCAGATAGCGATCTCCCTCGCCGACAAACATGGCGGCCACCGCCCGGAGCAGGGCGGGATCGTCGTCCATCACCGCAAGGGCGGCAGCCCGATCGAAGTCCTGCCCCGTCTCTGCCGGCGCCTGCGTACCCTCCCGCGGCCGCCGGGAAAGCTGCGCCGGAACCACGCCCAGAACCCGGCCGATTTCCGCGAGAAGCTCCCTACTGCCAAAAGGTTTGGTCACATAGCCATCCATGCCGAAGGTAAGCCCCTTGCGCCGGTCTTCGCTGAAGGCCTGGGCGCTGAGACCGATGATGGGAATATGGCCGCCCTGCCGATCCTCGCGCTCGCGGATCTCCATGGTGGCCGCAATGCCGTCCATCACCGGCATGTTGATGTCCATCAGGACCAGATCGAAATCCTCCCCGGCGCTGCGTGCCACCGCCTCCCTGCCGTTGGCGACGATTTCGACCCGGTGCCCGTGGATCGCCAGCAGGCGGGCGGCAACCTGCTGGTTGATGGTGTCATCCTCGGCCAGCAGGATGGAGAGGGAGGGCAGGACGGCCGCCAACGGCAGTTCCGCCCGCTTTTCCCGTTCCTCCGTGACCGGCTCGCCCAACGCCTGCCTGATGCTGCGCAACAACAGATCCCGCCGGATCGGCTTGGCGAAAAATCCGGAGATCCCCAGCCGTTTCGCCTCTTCCAGTTTCGCCTTGCGGCAGTCGGAGGTCAGCATCAGCACCACCGGCAGCTCTGCCTCCTGCGCGCGGATCGTCTGCAGCAGGGCCAGGCCGTCCAGATCGGGAAGCCGGCAATCAAGCAGGAGAAGCCCGACAGGAGTGCCGGCCCGCCGATTGCAAGCCAGGGTTTCCAGACATTCTCCGCCGCTGGCCGCCTCCAGCACCTCTGCCCCCCACTCCCCGAGGATATCCCGCGTCACCTGGCGGTTGCCGGCGGTATCGTCCACCACCAGCGCCCGCGTCCCGGCGAGATTGGGGGCGGCCTCCCGTTTGCCCTGCCGCTTTTCCGCCAGCGGCTGCTTGCGGAGACGGACATGGAAGAAGAAGGTGCTGCCCCGTCCGGATTCGCTCTCAAGCCAGATCCGCCCGCCCATCCGCTCGATGAGCTTCCGGGAGATGGCAAGCCCGAGGCCGGTGCCGCCGTATCTTCTGGTGGTGGAGGTGTCGACCTGGGCAAAACTCTCAAAGACCAGGGCCTGCTTGGCCACCGGGATGCCGATGCCGGTGTCGCGTACCGAAAAAAGCAGGGTCACGCCCTCCGCGTCCTCCTCCTGCCTTTCCACGCTGACCATGATCTCGCCGGCCTCGGTGAACTTGATGGCGTTGCCGAGCAGGTTGGCCAGCACCTGCCGCAGGCGGTGCGGATCGCCCAGCAGGTAGGGAAAGACCTCGGGGCTGATACGGTAGACCAGCTCCAGCTGCTTGCCGTGCGCCTTGATGGCGAAGAGCTCGCAGAGCTTACCGAGAAAATGGTTGAGGTCGAACTCCACCGCCTCCAGGGGCAGGCTGCCCGCCTCGATCCGGGAGATGTCGAGGATGTTGTTGATCAGCTCCATGAGATCCTCGCCGGCGCTGCGGAAGATCGTCACATACTCGCGCTGCACCTCGGAAAGCTCGGTGTAGCCCAGGAGGTCGGCCATGCCGATGATGGCGTTCATAGGGGTTCTGATCTCATGGCTCATGGTGGCCAGAAATTCGCTCTTTGCCTGGTTGGCGGCCTCCGCCTCTGCCTTGGCCGTGAGCAGGGCCTTGGCCGCCCTGTCCCGCTGAATGGCCAGGGCGTAGAGATCGGCCAGACGCCGCACCAGCTTGAGATCCTGGTCGCTGTACTCCCGGCCGGGGTTGGCCAGGGCGAGCTGGCCGACCAGCTCGCCTTCCACCAGGGCAGGCACCGAGAGAAAGCGCTCCACCGGCGCATGGCCGGAGGGCATGATCCCGGCATAGGCGGGATGCTTGCGGGGTTCGTTGGTGAAAAAGCCCTGGTGGGTATTGAGGCTGTGCCCCCACAGGCCGCGGTAGCCATGCGGCTCCCTGGGCAGGACAACATTGCCGCCTTCGGTAATCCGGCACTGCTCGACCAGCATCGGGGTCAGGGTGTGGCCGACCATGGCGCCGCTTACGGGGTCGATCTCCGAGGCATAGCCCGCCTTGCTGCCGGTCAGGCGGCGGGCCAACTGCATCACCAGCTCCGCCACCTCGCTGATCGCCGGCTCATGGCCGATGAGGATCTCGGCAAGCCCGGCTATGCCGGAATTGAGTTCGGTTTCAAGCTCAAGCTGCTGCTGGGTCCGCTTGCGCTCGGAGATATCCCGCACCACGCTCAGCACCAGCTGCTCGCCCCGGAAGGAAACCAGGCGGGCCTGCACCTCCACCGGCATCGCCTCCCCATTTTTCTTGCGGTTGCACGACTCGAAAAGCGCCTCCCCCTGCTCGGCCAGGATCCGCATATTCTTCTCGATCCGCTGCGCCGCCTCCGGGGTGTCCAGTTCGGCAAGGCGCAGGGTGAGCAGTTCCTCCCGGGAGTAGCCGCGGCTCTGCCAGGCGGCCTGATTCACATAGACCATCCTGCCTTCCAGGGTATGGACCAGCACCGAGTCGGTGGCGTTATCGAGCATCAGCGAGCGGAAGGCGAGCTCCTCGTCGGCCCGCCGCTGCTGCAGGATGCCCCACATGCTGTTCATGAAGAGATTGAGCTGACGGACGTCGTTGTCGTTGTAGGGGGCTTCCTTGTTGCACATCCCGGCCACGGCCACGATCCTGCCGTCGTCGAAGACCGGAACGGCGAGATGCCGGCGCAGGGGGAAATGCCCTTCCGGCAGCCCCTTGCGTCCCGGCCAGGAGTGGTAGTCGTTGTGGATGACCGCTGTACGCCGGCGGATGGCGTCGGACCAGATCCCGGCCGAGTCCAGGGAAAAGTGGGAGGAGGCGGCGGTCGCGCAGGCGACGGCGCTGTTTTTCGTCCAGAGAAACAGTCCGAGGCTCTGCCGCCCTTCGTCATAGAAATGGAGATAGCCGGCCTCGCTGCCGGTGAGACGCACCGCCGCGGCCAGGGCATAGTCGCAGAGCTCCTCCTCGGCGGCGAAACGCTGCCGGCTCAACTCGAGCAGCGCCTCGATCCGCTCCTCCTCAAGGCGCAGCCGCTCCTCGCTCTCCTTCTGCACGGTGGTGTCCTCGTAGGTGCCGAGCACCCCGCAGACCTCGCCGGTCGCCGCGTCCCGCAGGGGGATCTTGCTGGTCTTCACCCATTGCCGCGAGCCGTCGGGGCGGATGATGCTCTCCTCGAAATTGAGCCTGGGCAGGCCGGAATCGATGACCTCCCGGTCATACTTGCGGTAATTGTCGGCCTGGCTCTTCCAGATCAGCTCGTAATCGCTTCTGCCCACCAGCGCCGCCACCGAGTCGAGATTGGCGTCCTGCAGAAAACGGGCATTGCCCCCCTGGTAGCAGAGTTCGCGGTCCTTCCAGAAAACCCCGGCCGGAATGGTATCCAGCACAGATTGCAGCATGTTGTGGGAAGCGCGCAGGGCCGCTTCCGCCGCCTTCTGTTCGGTCACGTCCTTGACCACCACGATGATCGAAGGCTGGGCAGGAACGGGGGGCGGCACGAAATGGAGCACCACCAGGCGCCCCTGGAAACGGAAGGGGTGCTCGTCGGAAGATTGCTGCGGAGCCTTTGCCGCCAGGCCGATGAACTCGGCAACCTGGGCCGCCTGTTCCGGCGGATCGGCAAAGAGGGTGGCAAAGGGCTGCCCGAGCAGCTCCTCCTCCGGAAGGCGGCAGAGTTCCCTGGCCGCCTTGTTGACAAAAATGATGCGCCCGCCCAGGGTGATCTCGAAGATCCCCTCGGAGATCAGATAGAGCAGGGCTTCCTTGTGCTGGTTGGCGCCGAGCAGTTCCCGGGTGATCTGCCGCTCATGCACCCCCTCCCGCCCCCGGATGGCGGCGTCCCTGCTCCCCGCCAGGTCGGCGGGCGGCTGGGCGAGCAGATCTTTGAGGAGCAGGGACATCTGCTCGAAAGGGGCCTTGGCAATGCAGGCATTGGCGCCCCAGCTCAGGAAATCCACCTCCTCCTCCACCGCCGAGGCGGAGAGGATCACGATGAGGCAGTCATCGAAGCGGGGTCGCCGCCGCAGCACCCGGCAGAGCTTCTCGCCGCCGATGTTGGGCATGACCAGATCGGTGAAGATGACCTCCGGCTGAAAGTTCTCCAGGACATCGAGGGCGATCAGGCCGTCGGCGGCCGTGACCACCTCGTGACCCTCCCGTTCGAGAAAATTGCTCATCAACCTGAGCATGACCGGATGGTTGTCGACAACAAGAATGCGTTTTTTCATGAACTCCTCAGCGGTTCACTCCGGCTGGCCGGGAAAATGATTCTCTCATTGTGGCATGCCCAAGACGCGAGGGGAAAAAAGCCCCCGGGCCGGAGCGCAAAACAGCGCTCATTCCGTATAGGCGAGGGTGATCAGCACCGTCCGGTTCAGAGCGCGTCCCTCGGGCAGCGCGTTGTCGTAGGGCGGCTCATGGGGCCCCAGGCCGGCATGGCTCACCTCCTCCTCATGCACCAGGCCGGTGGCGAGCATGGCTTTGTAAACAGCCTCGGCCCGCCGCCGGGAAAGCTCCAGGTTGTACTCTTCCTTGCCGATGATGTCGGTATGCCCGAAAATTTCCACAAAAGGCGAGGCCACCTCCGCCATCCGCGAGATCACCCGGTTGACGATGATTTGATTACGATCCTTGAGGTCGGCGCGGTCGAACTCGAAAAGAATCAAGCCGTACTTCTCCACCACCTTGGTTTCGAGCTTCTGGGCGATGCGCTCCTCCCGGCGCAGGAAGTTGACCGCGATCGGGGCGCCCTCCCTGAGGGCGAGCACGTTCCCCTCCCTGTCCTTCACCTCGAGTTCGGCGCCGAGCTGGCCGGCACCGGCAATCTCGCGCAGACCGAGTTCGGCAAGGGAAAAGACAAAGGCCTCCGGGAGCGGGCCGATCCCTTCCCGGCTCAACAGCACCCGCTCGCCGGCCAGCAGCCGGAACGTCCAGCCCTCGAGGCCGGCCTCGGCCTCCACGCTGGGCAGAAAGCGAACCTCCTCGACATCGCTCTGCTCGACGAGGAAACGGCTCTTGACCGTGTCGAGGATGGCCGGGGTATCGGAGGAGAACTCCACCCGCTGATTCTCGGCGCTTCCTTCCGCCACCCTGCCGGTGCTGGGAGCCTGGGGCAGATTCCTGGCCTCGACCTCCATCCGGCCCGGCTCGATGGCCCAGACATAGCGGAGATAGGCAAACACCGCGTCCGCCCGGCTTCGCGACAGGGCGCGATTGCCCTTTTCCTCGCCGCTGTCGGCGTTGCAGCCCACGATGCGCAGGCGGGCCTCGGGGTGCCTGCGCAGGCGGCCGCCGATCACGTTCAGGAGCTGATGATGCTTCTCCATGGTGCCGGTGAGCGCTTCCTCGCTGAAGGAGGCTGTCTCCTCGGGGTTGCGGAAGGTGCGGTAGCGCTCCGGGATCTCGCTGCTGCCGGTCTCGAAATAGAGATAATTGAGCAGCGGCGAGCTGTCCACCATGGTCACCTCCTCGATGTTCACCGCCGCCGGCTCGGCGGCGAGGGTGCCGGTGGGCGGCGTGAGAAACCGGAAGGTCACTGCGTAACGATGAAAGATGGTGGTGGAGAACTGCTTGAAGATGGGGAGAAAATCCTCGGCCGAGGTCGCCTTGCGGATCTGGCCGTTGTTGGCCTGGGCAAAGGAGTGCAGGAAGGGGTCAAGGCCCGGCTTGTCCATGAAATCGACGGCAAAAAAAGAAAAATTCGCAAGCCCGGCCGCCGCGGCGGCAAGCTCCCTGGCCGTGACCCTGCTGTTGAGGTCTTCGCCGTCGGAGAAAACCACCATGAACTTGCGGCTTTTTTCCGGCATGGCGCGGATGAGCTTCAATCCCTCCAGCATGGCGTCATAGAGATAGGTGCCGTCGGTCTGCCGGGGGAAATAGCTCTCCCGCAGCACCTGGTTGAGCTGGACCGGATCGTTGCCCTGCGCGCTCCGGGTGGTGATCCGGGCCGCCTCCCCCTGCCGCGCCTCCCGGGGGACGCTGCCCGGATCGACAAAGGTGAGGATATGCGCGTCGTCGATGGGCCGCAACAGGGAAAGAAATTCAGCCAGGGCGGAAAGGACCGGATCGATGGCCGCGCGCTGCTTCATGGAATAGGAGTTGTCCACCACCAGAACCAGATTGAGGCTCTGCTCCCGCTCCTCCGGCACCGCCTCCACCGAAAGGATCTGGGCCGTCCTCGCCCCGCGGGTGATCCGGAAATCCGCCTTGCCAAGCCCCTGGACCGCCTCTCCCTCCTCGTTGAGGACGGAAACCAGCACCCTGTTTTCGGCAAGCTGCTCCACGCTCAGCCTGGCGCCGAGCCAGGAGGTTTGCACGGCAAGCCCGTCCTCGGCGGCAGCGCCGAGCGCGGGCCAGAGGCCAAAGGCCAGCAGCAGAGACAAGATCACAACCCTCTTCATCATTTCTCCTCCCCGGCCCCTGGCAAGGCGGGCCAAAAGCGGGCTAATTCCGCAAAATTTCTTCGATTATGGGCGAAGTTCCGCTCCCGGTGAGGGGGGAGCCGTCCCTGCGCAGATCCTCGGCCTCGCCCGGCCCGGGATTTTTTTTGCGCAGCTGCTCTTCGGTGCTGGTCAGGGCGGCCTTCTCCAGCTCCTCGGCCACTTTCTTCTCGGCCTCGCTGGGTTGCCGCGCCGGTTCCGGTCTGGGGGCGGCCGGCTCTTCCCGCCGGGCCGGCAGCGCCTCTGCCGGCGCCTTCTCCCCAGGAGGCGGCGCCTCGACTTCCGCGGCAGGCGGCGCCTTCTCCGGTTTGGCGGGCGCCGGGGGCGGAGAAGGCATCCTGGTCACGCCCTTTTCCGCCCCTTCCGTGGCCTCACCCTTTCCGGGCCGCGCCGTTTCCTTCTCCGGGGCCGCGTCCCGGGGCGGCACCGGCCGCCGCTCCTTTTCCGCCCCCGGCTGCCTGAGCCCGCCCCGCTCGCGCAGCCGGCGATCGCCGGCCGGCACGCAGCTGAAATAGAGTTCGTAGGAAACCATGTCCAGGCCAAGGCTCCTTTCGTAATTGAAGATGTTCTTCACAAAGAGATACTCCCGCTCCTGGCGTCCGCAGTACTCCCGGGCGCGGCTCACGGTCTCGGAGAGAAGCTGCCGCGAGGTGCCCCGGCTGCTGAGCAGATAGACATCCTGCCCCACCCCCACCGCTTCGGTGGAGGCCACCTGCACGGAGGCACAGCCCGAAGTCAGCGCAAGCGCTGCGAGAAGAAGGGTGGAGAATATGCGTTTTTTCATGCCGCGCTTGCCCCCGAAGTGCAGAAACAGTAAGGGATATCAGAGCTACGGTAGCACAGAGGGGCGGCGGGAAAAAAGAAAAACCTGCGCGACGGCGGTGAATATGAGGGCGGTTCATGGCGCGTAAAAAGCCGCCATTTCCGCGGTGTACTCCCCTCCCCGGTGCTGGTAAACATGCAGGGGAGGCAGGATGGTCAGTCCCTCGCCGCCGTTTTTTGCGGCCTCCACCAGGACCAGCCGCCCCTGGTCGCCCGGATGGCTGTGGACCACCCGCAGCCGTTTCGCGGCAAAAGCGTGCGCCGCCAGGCCGGCAAGAAGGCTCGCTGCCCGGGCGGCCGGATAGACGAAGACGGCCCGCCCCCCGGTGCGCAGGGCATGGGCCGCAGCCGCCAGCACCGTCTCCAGGTCGGCGCGGAGCTCATGCCTGGCGATGGCCTGTTCGGACTGGGGATTACGACGGCCGCTGGCCTCCTTCCGGTAGGGCGGGTTGCAGACAAGGCAATCAAAGCTGCCGGCCTCGACCAGCTCGCCGATGCGGCGACAATCCCCAGCCAGCACGGCAAAGCGCTCGGCAAAGCCGTTCTCTGAGGCGTTCAGACGGATCAGCCCGGCGAGCTGCGGCTGCACCTCAAGGGCGGTCAGGCGCAGATCCGGGAAGCGATAGGCAAGGATGAGAGCGACGACGCCGCAGCCGGCGCAGAGGTCGAGAACCCGGTCGTTTTTTTTCGGTTTGAGGAAATGGGCAAGCAGCACCGCGTCGATGGAGAAGCGGTAACCGCGTCGGCGCTGGCGGCAGAGAAGCCTGCCAGAAAAGAGGGTATCGGTAGTGAGTTCGTCCCCCGGCGCCTGGCTGTCCATGGGAAGAGAAACGGCTGCTATGGCAGCACCCGCTCCTCCGGCACGATCTTGTTAAGGAGCAGCCCGGTCAGGGCCTTGGGATAGAAATAGGTGGACTTGTGCGGCATCACCAGCCCTTCGTCCGCCACCCGCTTCACCTGGGCGACCCTGGTGGAATTCATCAGGAAAAGAACCGGCGTGCGGTCGTCGGCGTTTTCGCTCTCCTTGACCGAGGCGTCCAGAGCGTCGTCCGGATCGCTGTGATACTCGACCAGACCTTCTTTTTCGCATCTTTCGTGACTCAGGGAGAGAATGCGCTCAAGAATCAGATCGGAGAGCACGACCACGTCGAGCTCGCGCAGGGAGGCGGGCTGCTTGCCGGAAAACTCGCGATCCATCACCCCGTCGCGCAGGGTGAGGAGAAAGCAGCGATCCTCCCGCGGATGGTACAAGCCGAACATCGTCGCCTGCCCTGCGTTTTCGTCCATGCGGTTCAATACCTCGCCCGCAAGGTACTCGCGGCTGCCGCCCTTGATCTCCTCCAGAACGAAGCCCTGGCCAAGCTGTGCGGCAAGGCTGTCCGCCCCCACCTTGCCGGGCAGATGAACCAGGCGATGGGTGGGCAGCACGGAAAGACCGGGGTCCTCCATGCCGCAGAGGTACATCATGGTATGGTTGTACGGGCTGTCTGCGGCCACCTCGCCGAGGCGTTCGCGCATCAGGGCCCTGAACTGCAAGGCCGTGGTGTAACGGTGATGGCCGTCGGCGATGTAGAGGGACTTTTCCTTGAACAGCTCGCGCACCTGGGCAAGCACCTCAGGGTCGCTGACCGCCCAGATCCTGTGCACGCACCCGTCATGGTCGGACGCGGCGCAGAGCGGCTTTTCCGGACAGGCCGACTCGAGAAGGGACATGACTTTGCCCTCCGCGTCGGGATAGAGGGAAAATATCGGGCTGAACTGGCAATGGCAGGTGTCCAGCAGCCGCAGCCGATCGGAAGTGACGCCGGAAAAGGTCTTTTCGTGGGGCTTGACGATGCCCTCGGCAAATTCGGCCAGCTGCACCAGGCAGAGCAGCCCCTTCCGTGTCAGCCGCCTTCCGGAAGGCAGGGCGTACTCCACATGATAGATGTAGATGGCAGGCTCCTGCTCGCGGAGCAGCACCNNCTGCTGATACCGGGCGTCGGTGAGTTCGGCTGCGGTGAAGTTCTTGCTCAGATCCAGGTGGATCATGTTATAGGGGTTCTTCGCGGCAAAAGCGGCCTGCGCCTGCCGGTCGATGACGTCGTAAGGGGGGGTCACCACGTCTTCCATCTGGGCAATCTTTTCCGGATTGTACCGCAAGCCGCGAAGGGGGGCAATCAGAGCCATGCTGTTTCTCCATGCCGGGCCTGCGGAACAAATGGCGCAGGCATAGGCAAATTCAGTATCGAGCGAGGTAGCGATTGACTTCCCGGGGGGGAAGGAATATCTTTTGTTTTCCCTAGCCGGCGATCCGGAAGGAACGTGTCATACATAGTCAAAAAACAGCCGCTTTTCAAGTGGACATTTTCGGCAAAACAGAAACCGGCAGCCGCGATACGCAGCCAAAGACCGGAGGATGCACACATGTACGATATCTTCACCCGCACCCATTTTTCCTCAGGCCACCACCTACGCAACTACCCAGGCAACTGCGAAAAACCGCACGGCCACAACTGGAAGGTCGAGGTGACGGTGCGCGCCACCGAACTCGACGAACTGGGCATGGGCATCGACTTCAAGGCCTTGAAGAAGGCCGTCAACGTCATCATGGAAGAGCTCGACCACCGTGATCTCAACGAGCACCCGGCCTTCCGGGACAAAAACCCCTCTTCGGAGAATATCGCCGCCTATATCTTCGAATGCCTGAAAAAAAGCCTCACAACCGACCGTTACCGTCCATACAGCGTCACGGTCTGCGAAACGGACAACTGCTGCGTGACCTACCGTGAGGATTGAGCCGGAGCTCCTTCTTTCGGAAATATTCTACAGCATCCAGGGGGAGTCGTCCTATGCCGGCTACCCCTGTCTTTTTTTCCGGCTGGCCGGCTGTAACCTGCGCTGCTCCTATTGCGACGCAAGATACACATATGAGGAGGAAGCTACCTCCATGCCGGTTGCCGCCCTCCTTGCCGAAGCCGAGAAATACCCGCAGGCCATCGTCGAAATCACCGGCGGCGAACCGCTCCTGCAGGAAGGCGTCTACAGCCTGATGGAGGCGCTGCTTTCGGCCGGCCGCACCGTGCTGCTGGAAACCAACGGCAGCATCGGCATCGACCGAGTTCCGAAGGAGGTTGTCAAGATCGTCGATCTGAAATGCCCGGACAGCGGCATGGCGGAACACATGGAGCCTGCCAACCTCGCACTGCTGGCCCCCCACGACGAGATCAAGTTCGTGGTGAGCTCAAGGCGCGACTACGACTGGGCCTGCGGGATGCTTGCGGAACACGGCCTCGCCCGCAAGGCGAAGGTTATCTTCTCGCCGGTCACTTCGCGCCTCAAGCCCGCCGACCTCGCCGGCTGGCTGCTTGCGGACGGGCTGCCCGCCCGGTTGCAGCTGCAGCTGCACACCCTCCTCTGGCCGCAGGAAAAACGGGGGGTATAATTCCCTTTGCCTTCCGGGCGAGAAAACGCTAAAGATTGGTCAGGGACATTCCTGTGCAAGCCAACGCGGACAAGCAAAGAGAATCTCAGTGAAAAAAATCCCCCCTCACGAGCCGGGCGCGTGCACCTGCAGCCCTGCGCCGGATCTGCTCCCGCGCCTGCCCCATCCGGAAATCGAAAGCCAAAGGGGCGCGGTGGCTCAAAATCCCCAGCTTCTGGCAGTGCTTGACGCCATGCCGAACTTCGTCCTGGTTCTTAACCGCAGTCGGCAGATCGTCTTTGCCAACAGGCCCTTTCTGCAATTCATCGATGCGGCCGACCTCGGCGCAATCCTGGGAAAACGGCCGGGCGACGCGCTGAGCTGCCAGCATGCCGTACAGAGCGAGCAGGGCTGCGGCACCACCGATTTCTGCACCGCCTGCGGCGCGGCCAGGCCTGTTTCCGATCTTGCCGATTCAGCCAGGGAATGCAGGATCAGCCAGGAGCTGAACGGCCGCGCCTTCGACTTCCGCGTGCATACCGCGCCGTTTCCCGACACCGGCCAGGAACTCTTTCTTTTTTTCTTAAGCGACATCGCCCACGAAAAGAGACGGCGGGCCCTTGAGCGCATCTTCTTCCACGACGTGGCCAACATCGCCAACGGCATGGTGGGCTTGAGCCGCATGCTCTGCGAAAAGGAGCTGTCCAGGGAGAAAAAGGAGCGCTTTCAGAGCGTGCTGCACCGCTACACCGGCCGGTTGGCCGACGAGGTCGAGGCGCAGCGGGCCCTGAGCGCGGCGGAGAACAACGACCTGCACCTCAAGGTGGAACAGTGCGAAAGCCTGGCCCTGCTTGAAGAGGTGGCGGCATTTTACAATGCCCACGGCCAGGGCTGCAGGGTGGAAATCGACGAAGAGTCGGCGGCCATGGAGTTTCTCACCGACCAGCGGATCCTCCACCGCATCCTGACCAACATGATCAAGAACGCCATCGAAGCCACCCCCAGGGAAGGCATGGTGCGCCTTGGCTGCCGCGACTCCGGGCAAGGTCCGGAGTTCTGGGTGCACAACATGGGCGCTCTACCCGAGGCGGTGCGGCTGCAGATCTTCCAGCGCTCCTTTTCCACCAAGGGCCAGGGCCGCGGCCTGGGCACCTACAGCATCAAGCTGCTCGGCGAACGCTACCTCAAGGGCCGGGTCCGCTTCTCCTCAACCCCTGAACAGGGCACCACCTTCAGCTTCCGCTGCCCCGCTTCCCTCGAAAAGACCGATTGACCCGGGATTGTGGTCACGCGGCCCGCACCCTCACGCTTGATGCTTCAGGATTCGATGCGGCTGACATTGTCCCTGAACACGACGGTGCGGAAAAAATCGATCACCCCCTGACGGCGGGCGGCATCCTTTTTCTGCTCGGGGATCAGTTCGCACAGACTCATCCTGCCGATGGACATCTTGAACTCCACATGGCAGGCATAACGGTTGTCCAGGTACCAGGCGTAGGTGAGGCCGAAAAAGAGCCCCGGCGGCGTGAAGCCTTCCTCGCCGTTCACCAGCCGGGTGTAGAGGTGCGGGTTGGCTGCGGAGCGGCGCATGCGCACCAGAGGCAGGTACTGCTCAAACTCTTCGGTGGTGAAATAGCAGATGCGCTCCCGCTCGGGCCTGAGCAGAAGGCGGAATTCGTAGCCGAGCTGGTCGCGCTCGCGCAGGACGGGCGCTCTCTTTTTTTCCGCCGCATAATTGCCGAGCAGGGACTGCCCCAGGGCAATGAGCAGGCCGACCTCGAAACGGGCCGGGTCCGCTGCGGCATCCTGCCGTATCTTGATGAAACGGTCCTTCGGGTCGTAGAAGGAAAAAACCGTGTTCCACTCCTGCACCTCCTGCCACGCCTCCGCCTCCACCAGCTTGACGCCGGAAAGAAAGTCCAGGTGGCAGACCGGGATATCCCAATGGTTCCAGAAAATAGCGCTCAGACTCGGACGCAGGGACGGATCGATGTCGAGCTCGGCAAGGCGCGCGTTTATCTCGGCAAACCGGGCATCCGGGGTCTGGCCATTCGGGTTGATGAGCACCCCGGGAGAGGGTTGCGGTTCGGGCAGAAGCTTTGGCCTGTCCGCAGGCAGCAGGGCTCGGATCGCCCACATGACCCGGACCGCTTCGGCAAGGGAGGCGGGATCATGCTGGATCACCCGGCGCCGGTCGATATCTTCCTGGCAGTAAAGGCGCGCCTCCACCGGAGAAAAGCCGAGCTCCTGCACCTTTTCCCGGTCAAGATAGATGGGAACCTTGTCTTCGAGGGCGTAGCGCTGGAGGATGGAGCCGGGGATGTCCCTGAGGCCCAGGATGAGAATCTGCTCGAAAAGATTCGCCACACCGCCGGGAATATTGCGGTGATAGGCGGAAATGAGGTCGGAGACATGAAAGCGCCTGCGGGGGTCGTCGTGGGCGATGTCGGTCTCCCCGGTCTGCACCCAGAGATTTGCCACCAGAAGCTTCAAGGCCCGTGAGTTTTCGCGGATCGCTTCGGCTATCCCCGGCACCTGCAGGATGGGAACGATGCTGGTGAAAAGGCTGCCGGGCGCATAAAGAATGATATCGGCCTCGGCAATGGCGCTAAGCACCTGCGGCGACGCCTCGGGCGAGCGGGCGAACTCGACGAAGACCCGCTCCATGGGATAGCCACGCTTTGCCTGGCCGGACTTGAATTCGCCGCTCACCAGCACGCCGTTGGCATAAAGAATCTTGAGATGCGCAGGCGTGGTGGTGCAGGGGAAGACCGCGTCGGCATTGGCGCCGATCAGGTCGGCCAGAAAGCTGATTCCCTTCTGGATCGTCTCGCCGCCCGGCGAAGCCGCCTTGCCGTTGCGGCCTTCCCCGTGCTGGTAAATGGCGGCGGCAAGCAGGAGATTGCCCAGGCAGTGAGGCCGACCCAACTGGGGCGCGAGCAGGGAATTGCGGAATATCTCGTCAAGAAGCCAATACAGAGCCCGGCGCATGAACTCCGGCAGCAGCTCCAGGTCGACCCCGGCTCCGGACAGCAGCTCGGCCACGGAAAGAGGCCTTGCCTCAAAGCGGTAATTGAAAAGAAGGTGCAGGACGGCGCATACCCTTGCCGCCTCGCGGCCGTCAAGCCCGTACTGCTTCTGCAGCTTCTGCTTGCGCACCGCCGAAAGAAGCACATGCCTGAGATCGCCCAGGGCGATGAGGGGAAGATCCTTGAGCAGCTCGCCGGTGGAGCCGCCGTCATCGGTGACGCAGACCACGGCCCTGGTATCGGGGAAGATTTCCTTGAGGCCCCTGAAGGGGTCATCGGGCCAGCGCGGGCTGCGGCTGTCGCCGCCGATGAGGTTGGAAAGGCCGGTGCCGCCGCCGAAGACCACCACCCTGACCTCCTTGGTCTCGGTGGCGGCCAGGGCCTTGGCCAGAAGGTTCAGCTCGGCGCCCAGATGCCCCGGCGCGGGCGGAGGCCCGCCCAAGGCGAGGGAGATCAGCTTTTCGGCAAGATCTCCCTCGGGCAACAGGTCAAGAAGGCCGAAACGCTCTCCGGCCATGGAGGCCAATATCTCCCGCACTGACGCCGTTTGGCTCAATCGGCAATTCCTCCCGGAAAAAATGGACCGGCCGGAAACTTACAAGCCGGTTGCAGCCATCTGCTTGCGCACCGCCGTCTCGGACTCGGCCATGGCCTTCTTCTCATCGTCGGTGAGATTGAACTCTATGATCCGCTCCACGCCCTTGTCGCCCAAAACCACGGGCACGCCGAGGAAGCAGCCGGAAAAGCCGAACTCGCCCTCCACATAGGCGGCGCAGGGCAGAACCCGCTTGCTGTCGGTGAGCACCGCCTCGGCCATCTCCACCGCAGCCAGGCCCGGCGTATAGAAGGCGCTGCCGGTCTTGAGATGGTTGACGATCTCGGCCCCGCCGTGCTGGGTCCTCTTGACGATGGCGGCCAGCTCATCCCCGCTGAGCAGATCGGTGACCGGCACGCCGGAAACATTGGCCAGCCTGATCAAGGGCAGCATGTTGTCGCCGTGAATGCCCATGACCATGGCGCTCACGTCGCGGGGCGCCACGCCGAGGGCCTCGGCCAGGAAGGTGCGATAGCGGGCCGAATCGAGCACGCCGGCCATGCCGATCACCCGTTCCTTGGGAAAGCCGGAGACCTTGAAGGCGGTGTAGACCATGGCGTCGATGGGGTTGGTGACCACGATGAGCACGCAATTCGGCGCATGCTTGGCCACCTGCTCGGCGCAGGACTTGACGATCTCCACGTTCTTGGCCAGGAGATCATCCCGGCTCATGCCGGGCTTTCTGGCAAGGCCCGCAGTGATGATCACCACGTCGGAGCCGNNGGCCTTGCCCTGGGGAATGCCCTCGACCACGTCCAGCAAAAGCACATCGCCCAGGCCGCGGCTCGCTGCCCAGTGGGCGGCGGTGGCGCCGACGTTGCCTGCGCCGATGATGGTTATCTTGTTTCTTCTCATCTCTCTTTCCTCGAAAAATATGGTTAACGTATCGCAAAAAGGTCAGTTGCCGTTTCTGCGGATCAGCTCCTCCACCCGCTCGAGATCCTTGGGAGTGTCCACCTCGATGGAGTCATGGCTGGTGAGCACCACCCGGATGGTGAAGCCGAATTCCAGGGCGCGGAGCTGCTCGAGCTTTTCAAAACGCTCCCACTCCCCTTCGGGCAGCGCGACGAAGGAGAGGAGAAAGCCCTTGCGGTACGCATAAAAGCCCAGGTGCTTGTAGTAGGTGGG
>DDXK01000130.1:0-33893 GCA_002347185.1 Desulfobulbaceae bacterium UBA2262
CGAGGCAGGCATCGACGCCGCCATCGAAAAAATCAGCGATTTTCAGCAGATCGCCAAATTCGGGGTCTTTT
Organism: Desulfobulbaceae bacterium UBA2262; assembly: GCA_002347185.1. Taxonomy (GTDB): domain Bacteria; phylum Desulfobacterota; class Desulfobulbia; order Desulfobulbales; family Desulfurivibrionaceae; genus UBA2262. Next base: position 72 of record DDXK01000130.1, read on the forward strand.
CCACGCCCGCGGTGGTGATCGACGGCGCGGTCAAATGCGTGGGCAAGGTGCCCGGCAAGGCCGAGGCCCTGGCCTGGCTGCGGAATTAACCATATCCTGAGCGGAGAAAACCATGCGTCCATTATTTTCCCTGCCGCTGACCCTGTTCGCCCTCGCCCTGCTTCTTCTGCCCGCCCTGGTCCGTGCGGAAAAGCTGGACGACTATCTGGCCGGCTTTGACTACCAGGAACGCAAGGAGATGAAGATCGACAGCAAGGAACTGGTGGAGCTGCTGAAAAAGGGCGAGGTCCAGTTCATCGACATCCGTTTCCCGGAGGAATACGCGGCCTGGCGCATGGGTTTCGGCAAGAATATCCCCTTAAACGAACTGCCCTCCCGGCTTGGCGAGCTGGACAAAAACAAACTCATCGTCACCGCCTGCCCTCATTATGACCGCGCCAGCCTGGCCCGGCACTATCTCGTCACCCGGGGATATCGGGCCAGGTACCTCAACGACGGCCTGCTCGGCCTCACCGAGCTGCTGCGCGGCGACAAGGCCAGGGATTTCATCAAGACCACGACGCGGTGAGTGAAACCAGATACATGCAGCCACAAAAGAGAATTCCCAGAACAAGGAGAACATATGAAACCAATTATCCGCTTCTCGCTGCTGCTGGCTGCCTTTCTGGTTCTGCATGTCTCCAGCGCCGGGGCGGCAACCACCTCGATACCGGTGCCCGGCATGGTCACCATGGTGGATCTGGGCGCCAACTCCTGCATCCCCTGCAAGATGATGGCGCCCATCCTGGAAGAAGTCAAAACGGAGTACAAGGACAAGGCAGCCATTGTCTTCATCGACGTCTGGAAACTGCCGGAGCAGGCGAAAAAATACAAGGTCAGCGTCATCCCCACCCAGGTGTTTTTTGACCAGAACGGTACCGAGGTGTACCGTCATGTCGGCTTCATGGACAAGCAAGCCATCAAGGCTCAGCTTGCCCGGATGGGCGTTGCCGAGCCCGGCGACGGGGGCGAAAAATAATGGACGCCCTCTTCCTCCAGGTCAATGCCTGGATGGGCGCTGGCCTCGCCCTGGCCGCCCTGGGCTGTTTTCTCTGGGGCATGATCAGCGTCCTGCTCAGCCCCTGCCACCTGGCTTCCATCCCTCTGGTGGTGGCCTACGTGGGCGGGCAGGAACAACTGCTCAAGGGCCGGCAGGCCATGCAGTACGCAGTACTGTTCAGCACAGGCCTTTTTCTGACCATCGTCGTGGTGGGGGTGATCTGCTCCCTGCTCGGCCGGATGCTGGGCGATGTGGGGCCTTACTGGACCATGGCCGTGGGGCTGATCCTCCTCTGGGTGGCCGTCGACATGCTGGACCTGGCAAAATGTTCCATCCCCGGCGCGCTCATGGCTCGCCTCAAGATAAAGGGAGCACTGGGCGCCTTTGTCCTGGGCCTTGCCTATGGCGTGCTCTCCGGCTCCTGCACTTTCGGCTTCATCGCTCCCATCCTGGCCATCATCACGGTCCAGGAGCAGGTGCTGACCGGGCTCCTGCTCATCCTTCTGTTCGCCAGCGGCCATTGTCTGCCCATTGCCGTGGCCGGCAGTTCCAGCGCCATGGTGAAACGGCTGCTGGCCAGCTCATCCTTCAGCCGGGCCAGCGCCTGGTTCCGCAAAGGGGCCGGATTGCTGATCGGCGGTCTGGGCCTCTACTTCATCTCCCAAACCTTTATTTGATCCCGGAAGAGGAGAAAACGATATGCATGGCCCCGAATTTCAGTTTCTGAAATCCATCGATGTGCTGGCCGGGCTGGACGATCACCTGATTCGCTTTCTCGCCTCCCGGCTGCACAAAAAAGGTTTCAAAAGAGGTGAACATGTTTTTTTCCAGGGGGATGCGGTTTCGCAATTCTATTTTCTGGAAATGGGGCGGGTGGAAATCTACAAAAGCGATGTGGATGGCCGGAAGCTGACCCTCTGGTTCATCGAGCCACGGGGCGTATTTTGCCTGGCAACCCTGCACTCCCCCACGGCCTTCGCCAGCGCCCGGGTGGTTGAGGATGCCATGACCTACACCATCGAAAAAAAAGAGCTGGACGCCTTTGTCGCCCAGTCCGGCGAGATCGCCACTCGACTCGTCCAGTGCATGTCCAAAAAAATGGCCACCTATTCCTCCATGCTCGAGGACATGACCTTCAAGGGGACAACTTCACGGCTTGCCAGGGTGCTGCTGGAATACCAGAAAAAAGACCAGCCGAGCGGGGCAACGGTCTGCGCCCTCTCCCAGGGAGAGCTTGCCGCCCTCGTTGGATCCTGCCGGGAGGTTGTCGCCCGGAGTCTGAAAAGGCTTCGGGACGAGGGGGTTGTTTCCTCGCAGCCCCAGTCCCGCTTGCTTGTGATCGAGCAGCCGGACAGACTGAAAGCCCTCTGTGAATGACCTGAAAAAACAAGGGCTGCCGGCGAAAAAAAGGCCGGCAGCCCCAGAACCCTCCGATCGACCCACGCATGCAAAAGGGGATAAGAGATGCCTGATTCGAGAAAGAGGGAAATGAAATTCTCAACAGATACCGGGGGCGCCTCCTAATCTCGGAAGCCGCCACGGGAAAATCCTCCTAATCCTCCCGCACGGGTTCCGCCCAGTGAAAACGGACCCCCGAGCCAGACGCCTTCTTCTCCCCGGCCTGGGGGGAGGCGGAGGGGGCCGGGGCCTTTTGCTCAGGAACTCTGGCCTGCGCGGGAGCAGAGGCGGCATTGGCCGCTGGCGTCATGCTCACCCCCGCGATCCCGTCGGTGGCGCCGTTCATGGTGACGCCCTGAATGGAGCCTGTGTACTGAATGGTAATGGAATTCCCCGACTTGAGCTGGATCACCAGTTCTTCTGCCTTGGCAACCCCAGCCGCGAACACACCGCACAACAGAAACAAAATCGTCTTTTTCATGGGCCTCCACGGGCGAGCAATCAGTAAAAAGACCGGCCTGGCCTCATGGGCAGGCCGGCCCTCGGAAAACACCTATAACTGCACCATGAACATGGCGGTGATGGTGTCGTAATCCGTGTACATGGGGCTACCGGGGGTGGTCTGACTCAGGTAGTCTCCCATCTTGGTCGGCTTGTCAAACTCGGTGTGGTAGTATTCCAGGGTAAAGCGCACCCGATCGTCGCCCAGCACGAAATAGTTGATGCCCACTCCGGTCTGCTCGACCTCCTGATCGTTTACTCCGAAAAGATGGGCCAGGTTCCAGTTTTCATAACGGGCAAAGGGTTGGAGCTTGCCCTTTTCGCCAAGGGTAAGGGGAAGCAGATAGCCTGCCTTTGCATACCAGCCGTCCTTCTGGCCCACCAGGCCGCCCACCACGGTATTGAGATCGGCGATCGCCCTTGCCGTCTTGTAGGCGTCCTCGAAGTCCGCGTCCATATACATGGCGGAAGCGGTGAGCGCCGAACCGTTTTCAAAGGGATACTCAAAAAAGAGATCGGCGGTCCAGGCGGTGTAATCCACGGCCTCTTCGTTGAGAACTGTGCCGTTCAGGAAGCCCGCCGTTCCCATGGCTCCGGCCGGGGAGGTGTTTTTGTAGGCGGCATCCGCCTCGTAGGCGCCGGCCAGGCCCAGGGTGAAGAGCTTTCCCTTTTTCCCGAGATAGGTGCCCTTGTAGCCCATGGCCGTGGGGCCGGATTCAGGATCCAGCAGGGAAAGATGGATACGACCCACATACTCGAGCTCGCTGCTTGGTTCCGGGGTTGAGACAAAGTTCATGTTGTTGAAGGGATTTTCAAATTTTGCCGAACCTTCCCGGCCTTCCATGATGGCGGCAAAGTATTTCAGATGATCGTCAAAAAAATTGCCCGAGGCGACAACACCCATGTCGCGGCTGTTCTTGGTGGCATCCGTGCCGTAGGGTGAGTAGACAAAAGGTGAACGGTCATGGCTCAAGGGGTTGAAGCATTCGTCCAGGTTGGCCCGGGTGAGGGGAATCTTGGTGAGGCCGACCTTGACGTTGAAGGCGTCGTCGATCAGGCCGATCAGATAGCCGTCGGTGAGCCGGATCTGGGAGTTGGTCTTGCTGTTGCTCTTGGCCAGCTCATAGCCACCGGCGCCGAAGTTGCGGGTGGCGCTGGTGCCGGCGCAGGTCTGGAACTTGGCACCCCAGGTGTCGTTGAGCATGCCGGTGAAAACCAGACGCGCCCGCCGCAGGTCGAGGTCAAAGCGGTCGTCCTCTCCGTCCGAGCTGGAACCGAAGTCGGTATGATCAAGGATGCCCTGAAATTTCACGTCCAGCTGCAGGTAGCTCTCCTCGCCGAAATCGATACGCGGCCCCGCCGCCGCCTGTTCCGGAAGGGTCATGCCAACACCAAGGCTTGCGCAGAACGCGCCTGCCGCCACCAACGGATAAATCTTTCTCATAACTCCCTTCTCCTTGAATGATGGTTGCATCAATGCCGGGCAAGCCCGGCCTTCCTGAAATTTCTTAGCAGAAGAGAAGAAAACGCAACAATGACCAAGGTCACCAGAAACTCCGACTTGCGTCATGGCCAGGTGTGACTTTTGTCACGGAGGAAATGGCTCGAAGCTGCTTTTATGAGGGGGAGAAAAGGATACCCGGAAAAAATTCCCGACAGGAGGGCCGGCTTCTTTCCGCCCCGGGAAAACAACAACCAGGCGGCACCATGAAAAAAAAATCCCGCGGGCAGGGAGCAACCGCCTGGACACGCTACTGGGGCAAAGCTCCTGCCGCCACCGGCTGCCTGCCGGAGCTGCCCGCCACCATCGCCGACCATATCCGAAAAATCTGGTGGCTTTTTTTTGCCTCTCTCCCTCCCGCCGCGCGTCTCCTCGACCTTGGCTGCGGCAACGGCGCCGTCCTCCTGGAAGCACACGCCCGGCGGCCTGATCTGTGCCTGACCGGGGTCGATTACGCCAGCGCACTTCCCGACCTGGGCAGCGGCATCGCTCTGCACCGGGAAACCGCCTTTGACAGCCTCCCCCTTGCCGATGGCGGCACAGATGCAATCACCGGTCAGTTCGCCATCGAGTACGGGATAGCGGCAACGACCGTGCCCGAGGTGTTGCGGGTGCTGGACCAGGAAGGATCGTACCTCTTCATCTGCCACCACGCGGAAAGTCCCATCGTGCACGACAACCGGCAGCGACTCTCCGCCATCCAGACCATGCTCGGGCCCACCGGCCTGCTCTCCTCGGCCGTGGAGGCGACGCGGAAGGGGAAGAAAGCCACCCCTGAAACAAGGCAGCGGCTGGCCAGGATTTTTGCGACCACCCAAGCCAGGTTTCCAGGCCAGTCCGTACTCCACGAGGTTGCCGCCGATATCGCCCGGATCATGACAGCGCCCCAAAGTCTTGAAAACCTGTTTTCCCTGCGCCGGGACGTGCAGCTGGAAGCGGAACGGATTTCCGCCCTGCAAAAGGCCGCCCTGAGCGTCAACCAGGCAGGGGCGCTCGCGCAACTGCTCTCTTCCCCCAAAAGGCCGGCCCACCTGGGTGTCGTTTACCTCCCGGAAACCAGGCAGCCCTTTGCCTGGCGCCTGAGCAGCCAGCCCCAGCCCAAGGAAAATTCGAGCACATCCCTTGCCGGGGAAGATATGCATCAGGGCTGAGGCCGGGAAAAAGCCATTGCCTATATCCGCATATGCGGATATAAGATTCTCATGAACAGTACAATCCAGCTCTTCAAGGCGCTTTCCGAGGAAGTACGCCTGCGGATCATCGGCCTGCTTGCCGGCGGGGAGCTTTGCGTCTGCGACCTGATGGCGGTTCTCGACCTGCCGCAGTCCACGATTTCCCGCCATCTTTCCTACCTGCGCAATGCCGGCTGGCTTGCCGGCGAACGGCGGGGCGTCTGGATGTACTACCGTCTTGCCGAGGATGACAATCCGCTCCGCGCGGAACTGCTGCCGGTCCTGCAAAAACAGCTCGCCACTCTTGCGGAATGCACCCGGGACAGAACCCGACTGGCGGAATACACCCAAACCAAACAAGAAGCGGCATGCGGTTGATTATGCTCAGCGGGAATCAGATGATCCCGGAGGAGGCGCAACAATGATCAGGGATCTTTTCATTGCCGGCCTGCTGGCTGTTCAGGACTACGTGGCCACCCACGTGCTCACCTGCCTGATTCCCGCCTTTCTGCTGGCCGGGGCCATGGTCACCTTTGTCGACCGGGACCTGATCCTGGACCATCTGGGGGAAAAGGCGGGCAAGCTGAAATCATTTTCCCTGGCGGCCGGCGGCAGCTTCCTGATCGCGGCCTGCTCCTGCACGGTAATCCCGGTGGCCAGCGGCCTCTATTTCGCGGGGGCCGGGGTGGGCCCCGCCTTTATCCTCCTCTGGGTGGCGCCCGCCTCAAACATTCTCTCCCTGGTCTACACCGGAAACATCCTGGGGCCGGAGATGGTCCTGGCCAGGATCGCGGCGGCCCTGCTCATGGCCTTTGCGGTGGGCACGGCCATGAGCGCCGTGTTCGGGGGCGAACAGCCGGAACCGGAAACAGCCGCTGGCGGTTCCGGCTCAAGGGACAAACAACTCATCTCCCGCCGGGAACTGATCCTGCTGCTCCTGATTCTGCTCTCGCTGCTGCTTCCCAACTATCTTGTTACCGGTCAGCCCTACCTCTATAAAATCGGCGTCTGGGCCCTGCTGACCCTCGGCATGACCAGCTATGCCTGGAAGGCTATTCCGGCAGAAAAGATACGGACCTGGCTGCGCGAAAGCTGGTGGTTCGTGAAGACCATCTTCCCGCTTCTCATCGGCGGCGTGTTTCTGGTGGGAATCATCGGCCGGCTGCTGCCGGCAGAACTGGTCCGGCAATGGTTGGGCGGCAATGGCTTGCTCGCCTCCTTTCTCGCCACCATCTTGGGTTCGGTCACCTACTTCGCCACCATGACCGAGGCGCCATTCGTGGATACCCTCATGGGGCTCGGCATGGGCAAGGGCCCGGCCCTGGCCCTCCTCCTCACCGGCCCGGGCATCAGCCTGCCCAACTGGCTGGCCGTGGGCCGGGTCTTCGGCTGGCAAAAGGCCTTTGTCTACATCCCCCTCATCGTTCTTTCCGGGACCTTGATGGGTTGGTTTTTCGGCAACTTCATCCTTTAACAGGCAACAGGAGGCAGTCATGAAATTCCAGATAGCAGGACCGGGATGCGGAAGGTGCCAGGCAACGGAGAAGGTGGTTCGCGAGGTTTGTGACGCTTTGAAACTGCCGGCCCAAATCGAGCATGCCTACGATGTGCGGGAATACGCCAAACTCGGCGTCCGCCTGACTCCGGCGGTGGTCGTGGACGGAAAAATCGTCTTTGCCGGCCGGGTGCCCACGGCGGAGGAACTTACCAAGGCAATTTCGGAAAATGAGGATTGAAAAAAGGTGACCGCATGGCAATGGATATCGAAATAAAAATCCTCGGTCCTGGCTGCAAAAAATGTGGCCAGGTGGAGGATCTTGTCCGGCAGGTGGCGGAACAGTACGGAATACCCGCCCAGGTTGAGAAAATCACAAGCATGGACAAAATTGCCGAATACGGCGTCGTGTCCACCCCGGCCGTGGTTATCGGCGGGGATGTGAAGTGCGCGGGGCGGATTCCGGAAGCACAGGAACTTCTCGCCTGGCTGAAAAAATACCAGGGCATTCCCGAATAGCGACCAATCTCTTGCCCGTAAACAAAAAAACTACAGTGTAAAGCCAAGTAAGGATCAAGCACATGTCCCAGCAGGTAAAACAACTCTCCTTTCTCGACCGGTTCCTCACCCTCTGGATCTTCCTGGCCATGTTCGTCGGCGTCATGGGGGGCTACCTCTACCCCACCATCAAGGACATCATCAACTCCTTCCAGGTGGGCACCACCAACATCCCCATCGCCATCGGCCTCATTCTCATGATGTACCCGCCTTTAGCCAAGGTGAAGTACGAAAAACTGCATGAGGTGTTCCGCAACTTCAAGGTGCTTGCCCTGTCGCTCATCCAGAACTGGCTTGTCGGCCCCATCCTCATGTTCGGCCTGGCGATCACCTTTCTTGCCGGCCACCACGAGTACATGGTGGGGCTGATCCTCATCGGCCTGGCCCGCTGCATCGCCATGGTCATCGTCTGGAACGATCTGGCCGAAGGCGACACCGAATATTGCGCCGGCCTGGTCGCCTTCAATTCGATTTTCCAGGTTCTTTTCTTCCCGGTTTACGCCTGGCTCTTCATCACCATCCTGCCGAAATGGTTCGGCGTCGAAGGCGCGGTGGTGGATATCTCCATGGGCCAGATCGCGGAATCGGTCTTTATCTACCTCGGTATTCCTTTTATTGCCGGCATGTTGACCAGATTCATTGGGGTCAGAGCAAAGGGCGAGGATTGGTATCAGGAGAAACTGATTCCCAAAATCAGCCCCCTAACCCTTATCTTTCTGCTTTTCACCATTCTTGTCATGTTCTCCCTCAAGGGCGACTACATCGTGCAGCTGCCTCTGGACGTGGTGCGCATCGCCGTGCCGCTGGCCATCTATTTTCTGGTCATGTTCCTGCTCTCCTTTTTCATGTCAAAAAAGGTGGGGGCCACCTACGAGCAGGCCACCACGCTGTCTTTTACCGCTGCCTCCAACAACTTCGAACTGGCCATCGCCGTGGCCATTGCCGTGTTCGGCATCGACTCCGGCCAGGCCTTTGCCGCGGTGATCGGCCCATTGGTGGAGGTGCCGGTGCTGATCTCCCTGGTTCATGTCGCCTTCCGGTTCAGAAAGAGATATTTCCCCTTTACGAAAAATAGTCCGGCCGGGGTCTGCCATGTCGCCTGCAAATAGTGAGTCGTCGAAGGCATAAAACACTTCCATCCGGAGAAATAACAATGAAAACAGTAACCGTGGAATGGCGGCACCTGGACAAGGAAGGCAGAACCTGCGACCGCTGCGCGGAAACAGGAAGGGAGATCATCCCCCTGATCCGCGGCCTTCAGGAGGAATGCCGCCCCAAGGGGGTTGAAATTATTTTCACAGAAACAAGGCTGAACGAGACGGAAATCGAACAGTCCAACCTCATCCTCATCAACGGCATGCCGCTGGAGTTTCTGCTGCCCCGGGCCACCCCCGCGCAGAGCAGTTGCTGCTCCTGCGGAGAGCTCACCGGCAAGGCGGAATCCTGCCGGACCATCGTCAGACACGGCCAGGTATTCGAGGCCATTCCCGACGAATTCATCCGGGAGGCGATCTGCCGGGTCGCCCAGTGCTGTTGAACCAGGCCGGAAGAGCAAAGGAGCGCACCCCATGAGCAGGCCGAAGATCCTCTTTCTCTGCACCGGCAACTCCTGCCGCAGCCAGATGGCGGAAGGCTGGGCGCGCCACCTGCACGGCGACCGCTACCAGGTCTATTCCGCCGGCAGCGAAAAGCACGGCCTGAATCCCTCTGCCGTCAAGGTCATGGCCGAAGCGGGGGTGGATATTTCCGGCCAGCGTTCCAAAACCACCGCGGAGCTGCCGGAGCGGAATTTCGACTACGTGATCACGGTCTGCGGACACGCCGACGAAAACTGCCCGTTCTTCCCGGCCCAAACCAGGGTGATCCACCACGGCTTCGACGACCCGCCCAGGCTGGCGGCAGGCACTAAAAACGAGGAGGAGGCGCTGGTCCACTACCGGCGGGTCCGCGACGAGATCCGGGATTTCGTCAGTAACCTGGCGGAAGTTCTGCAATAACCACGACCACAAGGAATTCGCATACCATGGATGAGCAGATCTGTTTCTGTTTCGGCTACCGGGTGTCGGACATTAAAAATGATGTTCTGACAAACGGCCGGTCGACAATTCTGGAACGCATAGCAGGCGAGAAAAGGGACGGCCGCTGCCGCTGCGCCGAAAAGAACCCGAAGGGGAGATGATGCCTCGCCGACGTCCACCAGGTGGTGGACAAGACAATGGGGGCGGAAACGAGCCGGGAAAAGTCTCCCTGAGCAAGGCAGGTACAAAAAACATGCGACTTGAATTGTTGCCTTTACGGTTTTCCCTTTTCGAAAGCCGCCCCGGACTTCGACTTCTCTCGGTTCTTGCCCGCCAACTCTTTCTGTGCTGCCTCTTTGTTCTGGCTGGCGGCTGCGGTGATGGGGAGCAGGAACCCGAGCAACTCATCAGACTTGACCGCTTGTCTCCGCTGCCGGATGCTGCGCCGCACCAGCAGGAAGATACACTGCGGGTTGCAGTGGCGGCCATTCTTTCTCCCGAAGGCACAATCCAGTCCTACCAGCCGTTTCTGCATTACCTTGAGAACAAGACCGGCAAAAACGTCGTTCTCACCCAAAGGAAAACCTACCAGGAAGTCAACGACCTCCTGAACAGGCAGGTGGTCGACACAGCCTTTGTCTGTACCGGTGCCTTTCTGCAGGGCAGATCAAGCATGGAGCTGCTGGTTGTTCCGCAGATTGACGGCAAGATCACCTACCGTTCCCTGCTCATCGCGCCGGCAGGCTCGCAAACGGAAAATCTCGCGGCCTTGCGGGGCAAGGTCTTCGCCTTTACGGATCCGCTTTCCAACAGCGGCTATCACTACCCACTCTCCCTGCTCAAAAAAATGGGCGAGAATCCGGAAAAATTTTTCGGGCGCACCATCTTCACATACAGCCATGACCGCTCCATCACCGCAGTCCTGGAAGGTATCGCGGACGCCGCGGCGGTTGACAGCATCATCTACGGATACGCCAAACAACATAACCCGCAGGTGATCGAAAAAACCATGGTGATCTGGCAGTCCGAAGAATTCGGCATGCCGCCGGTGGTCGTCCCGAAAAATACAAGTCCGGAAACCGCAGCGTTGCTGAAAGCGATTTTTCTCACCGCCCATACCGACCCGGATGGGGCCAAGGCCCTGAAAAAGATGGGAGTGGAGCGTTTCGTCGAGCCGGACGCCAACATCTATTCTTCCCCAACGACTCCATAAACTGTGTCATGACAGAAGCAGACAATTTCATCGCTTCCACAAAAAAACTCCTGCTGAGCGTGCCACTGCGCGTCAAGATCCTCGGCCTTGCCCTGGGGCTAATCCTGACCTTGAGCTTCATCACGATCTTCCTCGTGCGCCAGGAGTTGAACCAAAACATTGATCACGCCCTCAGGGAGGAAGCAGGACTTGTTGCCGGCGAGCTCTCGTACCAGGCCCGGGATCTGCTCCTCATCAACGATGTCTTCGCCCTGAACAGCCTTCTCCGGAACATGCGGAAAAACAGGCCGGACATCCGGTACATCTTTGTGCACAACAGCCGTCAGCAGGTACTTGCCCACACCTTTGACAATCTTTTCCCCATGGAACTAATGGACCAGGAGCCTTTCCCCGGCGGGCATCAGGGGCCCGTCACCAGGCGACTCAAAACCAGCGAAGGGATGATCTGGGACAGCCACGCCGAAGTTTTTTCCGGAGGCGACATCTTTATCCGGGTGGGCGTCAAGGGGGACAACCTGCGTCGTCAGCTTTCTTCCCTGACCGGTACCCTGGTGAAAATGACCGGCCTCGTGGCGGGGGTCGGCACTGTTCTTTCCCTGTTCCTTTCCGGGTTGATAGCCAAACCCGTCACGCAGCTTCTTTCCGCAACCAGGGAAATCCGCCGCGGCAACTACAATGTTGCCCTCCCTTGGGAAGCGGATGATGAAATCGGCAAACTTATCGAGGGGTTCGGCGACATGGCCCGCTCCCTGCAACATGCCGAAACGGACCGGGAAGACAAAGAAAGGCTGCAACGGGAATTCCTCCAACGGGTCATGGCCGGGCAGGAAGGGGAGCGCAAACGCATCGCCCGAGAACTGCACGATCAAACCGGCCAGGCCCTCGCCTCCTGCATGGTGGAATTGAAGCTGCTTGAGCAAGCCACGGAAGGAAAAGCCCTGCGCCAGGGCATCGACCGGCTGAAAAAATCCATCACCAGCGAGCTCGAGGCGCTGCATACCCTTGCCATGGATCTGCGCCCTTCCGTACTTGACGATCTCGGCCTTATTCCGGCCATTCAAATGTCTGTGGATCGATTCAGGCAAAGATATGCCACAGAGATCCGCCTCCGGTTCCTCGGCGACATGGAGGAACGAACCGACCCCTGTGTCGAAACCTGTATCTACCGCATTATCCAGGAGTCGCTCACCAACATGGCAAAATATGCGCAAGCCAGCGAGGCCTCGATTTTTCTGGAAAGAAAAACGGAAACAATCAGGGGTGGGATCGAAGACAATGGCATCGGTTTCGATCACGAAACGATTGATGCCGCAAAAAGCATGGGAATTTACGGCATGCGGGAAAGAATCCAGTTGCTGGGCGGAAAATTCGCCATCAACAGCGAGCATGGCCTCGGCACCATGATTTCTTTCGAGATCCCCGTCGCCCCAAGGGTATGCCATGAAAAAAATTAGTATCATGATCATTGACGATCACAAATTGCTCACCTCGGGCCTGACCATGCTCCTGAACGCCCAAGAAAATTTTCAGGTGCTCGCCACGGCCGATTCGCCGGAGGCGGCGCTGCAGGCTCTGACCAAGGGATGCATGGACCTTGTTCTCCTTGATATCAGCTTGCCGGAAAAAAACGGCCTGGAACTCTTGCCGGAAATCCTCGCGGCCTGCCCGGAAACCCGCGTCATCATGATGACTATGCACGAAGACCAGCACTATCTCAAGACGGCCATGTCCGCAGGCGCCAGGGGGTTTCTCCTCAAGAAGGGGGTGGACATGGATCTCCTCTACGCCATCAAGGCGGTGATGAACGGGGAGATCTACATCCAGCCCTCCATGCTCAAGGGCTTTATCGGCGCGTCCGGGAAGGAAGGCAAGGCTGAGCAGCAGTCCGCAGACGAACAGCTCTGGGAGCTGCTGAGTCCCCGAGAGCAGGAGGTCGCTCTGGCGGTGGCCAAGGGATTCACCAGTCGAGAAATCGCTGAAAAACATTTTCTCAGTGAAAAAACCGTGGCCACCTACCGTTCCAGGGCCATGACCAAACTGGGTTTTGATTCCAGGGCAGAACTTGTCGATTTCGTAATTCGTCTGGGCAAAATCGACTTCGGCGGCTGACAGTCTTTTCCCCCGGGAAGCCCACCGGTTGTCGCCCTGACCGCCGAAAACTCCGCAGCCTTGTCACGATCATCCTCGAGAAAGCTCTCTTGACGTAGGGTAATACCCTACCCCTCCCTCGTCTCCGTCAGAGAAAAACGCATCGCGAAATCAAACAAACGCCTCTTTCATCTTCCTCCCAAAGAAAGCTAGAGTTACAGGTACGAATCAAAGAAGCGCGGAAGTGGACACGCCATGCGGGCAGCTACCCCGTGGCGCTGATTGGAGGACAATCATGGTGGGCAAACATGGCTATATCGAAGCCATATGCATCAGCCCCCAAAAGGGGATGGTGAAAATGGAGGTGCCACAGGCGCTGCTTGAGACAGACTGGGGGATTCAGGGAGACGCCCATGCCGGGGTGTGGCACCGTCAGATTTCCCTGCTGGCCGGAGAAAGCATAGACTGTGTCAGGAAGAGGCTACCCGGGATCAGACACGGCATTTTCGCGGAAAACATCGTCACCAGAAATATCGACTTTACCGAGCTGGCTGTCGGCGACACCCTTTGCATCGGCGAAGATGTTGTTCTCGAAGTGACCAAAATCGGGAAAAAATGCCATAACGACGGATGCATAATCAAAAAAAAGACAGGCGACTGCATTATGCCCCGCGAGGGCGTATTCTGCCGGGTCATCAAGGGAGGAACGCTGACCCCCGGCAAAAGCTGCACCCTTTGTGGGCCTCACCGCGAGAAATGCACCAACAACCATAATACGGAGGAAACTGGGAATGAAGATCAAACGACGTGATTTCCTGAAACTGAGCGCGGCGACCGGGATTTCCGCCGCCGTGTTCAAGGGCGCCACCCTGAACGCCTTGGCCGAAACCCCGCGCGGCACCATCGACGGCGAAAAGCCAGGCGAATGGAAGGCCTCCACCTGCCAGGGCTGCACCAGCTGGTGCCCGGTGGAAATCTTCGTCCAGGACGGCCGGGCCGTCAAGGTGCGCGGTAACCGCCATTCCAGGCAGAACGATGGGGTAGTTTGCCCGCGCGGCCATCTTTCCCTGCAACAGCTCTATGATCCCGACCGGATCAAAACCCCGCTCAAGCGCACCAACCCAAAGAAAGGCCGCGGCGTTGATCCCAAGTTCGTTCCCATCTCCTGGGACGAGGCGATGAACACCATCGCCGACAGAATGATGGAGCTGCGCAAGTCCGGCGAGCCGGAGAAATACCTGCTCATGCGCGGGCGCTACACCTATATGCGGGACATTATATACGACGGGGTCACCAAGATCTTCGGCTCTCCCAACAACATCTCCCACAGCGCCATCTGCGCCGAAGCGGAAAATTTCGGCGCCTACTACACCGAAGGCATGTGGGGCTACCGTGATTATGACATCAGCAACTCCAAATACCTCCTCGTGTGGGGCTGCGATCCGGTGAGTTCCAACCGGATGATCCCGGCCGCCATTAGACGTCTGGGAGACGTGCTGGACAACGCCACCGTGGCGGTGGTGGACCCCAAGATCAACAACACCGCAGCCAAGGCCCATGAATGGTTGCCGCTTCTGCCCGGCACCGACGGCGCCCTGGCCCTGGCCATCGCCCATGTCCTGCTTGCCGATGGCCTCTGGTTCAAGGAGTTTGTCGGCGATTTCAAGGACGGCAAAAACCTGTTCAAAGCCGGTGCCACCGTTGACGAGGAGGCCTTCGCGGAAAAAGAATCCCATGGCGTGGTCAAGTGGTGGAACCTGGCGGTCAAGGACATGACCCCCAAAAAGGCCGCCGAGATCACCAAAGTGCCGGCCGAACAGATCATCCGCGTGGCGCACGGCATGGCCAAGGCCGCTCCCAACGTGGCGGTCTGGATGGGTCCGGGCGCGGCCATGCATGTCCGCGGCGGCTATGCGGCCATGGCTGTCAATGCCTTGAACGGCCTGGTCGGCGGCATCGACAATGTCGGCGGCACCCTGCCCTCCAACAAGGTGCCGACCCGGAAGATGCCGAAACTTGATGCCTACCAGGATGAACTAGCAAAAAAACAGAGCAAGATGCCCAAGATCGACCAACGCGGCACCAAGGTCATCCCGGCCCTCAAGGAGGGCAAGCCCGGTGGAGGCGTGGTGACCAACAACACCGCCACCGGCATCCTGAACGCCGACCCTTACGAGATCAAGGTGGCGATCGGCTACATGAACAACTTCGTATTCTCGTGCAGCGGCGCCGAACGCTGGGAAAAGGCGATGGAAAAAATTCCCTTCTTTGTCCACATCACCACCAACGCCGCCGAGATGACCCAGTACGCCGACATCGTCCTGCCCGGCGCCATTTCCAAGTACGAAAAGCTCTGCTGGGTGAAACAGAAGCAGAACCGCTACGCCCAGTGCACCCTGCTGCAACCGGTGGTCAAACCCATGTGGGAGGTGATCAACGACGAAACCGAGTTCCCCTGGCTGCTCGGCGAAAAGTTCGCGGAACGGGGCTTTCCGAACCTGATCGATTTCCTAAAAAAGGAATTCAAGGACCCCGAAACCGGCAAGGAAGCGACCAACGCCAAGGAATTCACCGAATACGCGGTGAAATACTACACCCAGGACATGTGGAACGGCAAGGACGTGGGCGGCGACAAGATCAACGGCTGGGAGGAGTTCAGAAAACGCGGCATGTGGAACTCCGATCCGCAGCCTTACAAGAAGCGCTGGGGCGGTAAATTCGGCAAGGACGAAGAGAAGGACGGCAAAAAAGTCACCACCGGCACGGTTTCCCATAAGTTTGAGTTCTACAGCGAAACCCTGAAGAAGGCGCTGGAAAAGCACGCAGAAAAACACAAAACCACGGTGGACGACATCCTCGCTGCCTGCAACTACACCGCGAATGGAGAGGTGGCCTTTGTTCCCCACTATGAACCGCCTTTCCGCCATGGCAGCGAAAAGGATTACCCCTTCACCTTCATCGACTACAAGTCCCGCCTCAACCGGGAGGGTCGCAGCCAGAACGCGCCCTGGTACTACGAGTTCAAGCATGTTGACCCGGGCGATGTCGGCCACCAGGACGTGCTCCACATCAACCCGGCGGATGCGGCGAAACTGGGCATCAAAGATGGCGACGCCATCCGGGTCACCTCCGTGGCCGGCAGCATCGAATGCAATGCCCATCTCTGGGAGGGAGTCCGCCCCGGCACGGTGGCCAAGGCCTTCGGCCAGGGCCACTGGGCCTACGGCAAAACCGCGGCCAAGGATTACGCCAAGGCCACGCCGCGCGGCGGCAACAACAACACCCTCATGCCCTTTGAGATCGAAAGATTGAGCGGCGCCAATGTGCGGAACGGCGGATTCACCGGCGTAAAAATCGAACGAGCCTGATCGGCGAGAGGAGGATAAATCATGACGCAATATGCGATGGTAATAGATTTACACAAATGTGCAGGGTGCGGCTCCTGCGCCCTGGCCTGCAAAACCGAAAACAACACGGCCCTGCGCAGAAACGGGCAAACCCATAACTGGGCGGATTTCCAGCATGAAACCAGCGGCAAATTCCCCGACACCCGCTACCGGACCCGCCCGGTTCTCTGTAACCACTGCAGCAACGCCCCCTGTGTCGAGGCCTGCCCGGTTGAGCCCAAGGCCATGTATAAGACCCCGGAAGGCATCACCATGCACAACGACGAACGCTGCATCGGCTGTCGCGCCTGTCAGGAGGCCTGCCCCTACTCAAAAATGGAGGTGAAAAGTTCGGAAACAAGCGTCATCAGCTTCAATGCGGAAGGCGAGTCCTATGAAACCTTCTACGAAGATAAAACCGAGTTGATCCCCGGCGGCACCGCTTCCGGTGCGGCAATTGCGAAATTGGCCGGCGAGGCCCCGCCGCACCGCACCCGGTATGACCATCCGGACTATCAGGATGTACGCCGCGGCGGCATCACTGAAAAATGCATCTTCTGCGAACACCGCGTGAAAAAGGGCGAGTTGCCCTGGTGCGTGGTTTCCTGCCCGGCCCAGGCCCGGATCTTCGGCGACATCTCTGACCCGAACAGCGAAGTCGCCCAGCTGGTCAAAAAATACAAGGGCACCGTCCTGATGCCGGAAAAGGGCACCAGGCCCAATGTTTACTACATCCGGAGCTACGGGGTGAAATAGCCGCGACCGGAGCGACCGCGGGGAGGCGGGATGCCGAGAGGCCCCCGTCTCCCTTTTCTTTGCGGCATGACATCGACTGTTTTGCAATCCAAACCCTTTTAACCCAAAAACCTGTGCCAACGGATTTTGCCATGCCAGACATGACACGAAGCGACGCATACCGCCTCCTGGCCGCCTGTTTTTACGAGCCAGACCGGGAAATGTTTCTCGCGGAAAATCTTTCCGCCAATCTGGGCCTTCTTCTAAAAAAACTCTCGCCGCCGGCAGAAGAACATTGCCGAAGGTTGCAGGCGGGCCTGCACGAAAACGACCAGGAAGCGTTGCTTCTTGAATACACAAGGCTTTTCCTGGGTCCCTTCGGGGCGCCGGCCCACCCCTACGGCTCGGTCTATCTGGAACCCACCCGGCGACTCATGGGAAATTCGACTCTGACCGTGCAAAGGATGTACCAGGAATCAGACATTGCCCAGGATATCGAAGGGCCGCCGGACCACATCGCCCTTGAGCTCGAATTCATGAGTTATCTCGCCGGGCGGACCGCCCGGACCGAAGCGCACGGCCATACCACCGAAGCGGCCGACCTCGCCCTTCGGCAACACCGTTTTTACAACCTCTGCCTCGCCCCTTGGACAATGCCGTTCTGCGAGGCAATCAGGGCAAACACCCAGCTTTTATTTTATCAAGCCCTCGCCGACTGCCTGGCATCCTTTGTTTCTTCGGAAATGCCCCGCATGCAGGGCATGGCCGTCGCTTCCTCCTTGCCGGCGGCATGAGCTTGCTAACCGCAATCAGGAACAGCGAGACGGCAGCCGTCGCCATTCTTACCAGCCGCTGCCTGCGATACCGCTTTCGCCACAGTTCCTGCGCCCGGTGCCTCAACGAATGTCCTGCCCGGGCCCTGCGCCTGGAAAAGGGCAAGATCGTCTTGGACGCGAAACGCTGCGGAAGCTGCCTGGCCTGCGCGGCCGTTTGCCCGACCGAGGCCCTGTTGGTCAACGATTCCAGCCTTGCTGGGGATCAGGACTCCTCCACGGACGCGGAGCCGCTCTCTTTCTGCTGCGAAAAAGGGATTCGCACCGGTAAGGAGATTGTCCTTCCCTGTCTGGGCGCGCTTTCCGAAGAACACCTTGCCGCCTACGCGGTCCGTCGGCCACTCGGCGTCCAGCTGCGCATCGCACCCTGCGCAACCTGCCGGACATCCTTTATCCCGGAGCTTCTGCACCGCCGCCTTGCGGCCCTGGCCGGCAAACTCGATGGCGGCATCAGCGCGCGCATCAGGCTGGTTGACCAGAAAGACGAGAACGGCCATGCGGGGCCCGCAGCGGGGAGACGCCTCTTTTTTCGCGCCTTCTGGGCCCTTTCCCGACACACCGCCACGGAGACCGCGGCCACCCTGCGGGATGAGGGCCGGCAGGAAAAAGCCCACGCCCACAAGCACCGGCCGTCCCGCTTTTCCCTGCTCCGCCGCACCATGGCAGTGACCCCCGATCCGGCCATGGTGCAGGCGCTTGCGCGACTTTTCTTTACCCTGCGCGCAAACGAGGCCTGCACCTTTTGCGGCCGCTGCGCCGGAATGTGCCCCACTGGCGCCATCAAAAACAGCAGGGAGGAAGACCAGAAGCGCCTTCATTTCCTATGGCCGAATTGCAGCGGCTGCGGCCTCTGCCTTGAAGCCTGCGGGCCACGCGCGCTCACCCTTGTCGCCGGCCGCCGCCCGGAAACCCTTGCCACGGACCAGGAGATTCTTCTGCAGGCCGACCGCGCCTGAGCAGCACGCCAGCGTTGCCGCCGACACTTCCTCGAATCGCGCCGGCATAGACGGTGGGAAATATTTCTCTTGCATTCCTCCTGGCGCCGGGGTATATATGTACCTCATTGTGTAGTATCTGTTTGTAGTCGCCAAGAAGTACAAAAGCACCGCACAATCCTCAGGTCGAGGTCGTGCGGTTTTTTTTTATGGCTTTCAGCTTCTGGCGGCGCGGGCGGATGCTCGGCCCGGTCGTCGGGTGACGCCGGGTGGCTTAGAGAATGGCTTCCGAAGCAGGAGGCCGAATACAAAGGAGTAGCAGCAGTGTTGCAAGGTACAGTAAAGTGGTTCAATGCGGCAAAGGGTTTCGGTTTTATCGAGCAGGACAATGGTACGGACGTTTTCGTCCATTATTCCGCCATCAAAAGCCAGGGTTACAAAAGCCTCGATGAGGGCGCTCGCGTCGAGTTCGAGGTCGTGGACGGCCCCAAGGGTCCTGCCGCTGCAAACGTAGTACAGATGTAAGCCATCAGAACCGACCATTGAAGCCCCGCAATTCTTGCGGGGCTTTTTTTTTTTTCGGCGGCCCTGGCTGCCGCCGACCAGTGAACGACCAGTTGCCCCACCCTGCTGACGAATCCTATTTTCCCATGCCGGCGGTATTCCCCCGGCTCTCACACCAGGAACAGACCCGCCATGACCACCTTCGCAGAACTCGGCATAACCCCGGAAATCATCACCGGCCTCGAAGCCCTGGGCTTTTCCGCCCCCACTCCGGTCCAGGAGCAGATCATCCCCATCCTGCTCAAACGGCCGGTGGACATCGTCGGCCTGGCCCAGACCGGCACCGGCAAGACCGCCGCCTTCGGCATCCCCCTAGTGCAGCTCGCCAATCCCGCCCTGCGCCAGACCCAGGGCCTCGTGCTCTGCCCCACCCGCGAGCTCTGCATGCAGGTGGCCCGCGACCTCACCGCCTTTGCCAGCAACCTGCCGGGCCTCAAGATTCGCGCCGTCTACGGCGGGGCCAGCATCGAAGCCCAGCTCCGGAGCCTGCAGCAGGGCGCCCAGATCATTGTCGCCACCCCCGGGCGACTGCACGATTTCATGCGCCGCAACGCCATCGACCTTTCCGCCATCCGCACCCTGGTCCTCGACGAGGCGGACGAGATGCTGCAGATGGGCTTCCAGGACGAACTGAACGCCATCCTCGCCGACACGCCGGAAAGCAAGCATACCCTGCTTTTTTCCGCCACCATGCCCCGGGCGGTGGCGGCCATCGCCGGCACCTACATGCGCGATCCCCTGGAAGTAACGGTGGGCGCCCGCAATGCCGGCTCGGAAAACATCCGCCACGTCTATTACATGGTGCACGCCAAGGACCGCTACCTGGCCATGCGCAGGCTGGTGGACATCAACCCGGACATGTACTCCATCGTCTTCTGCCGCACCCGCCAGGAGGTGAACGACGTGGCCAGCAAGCTGATGCAGGACGGCTACAACGCCGACGCCCTCCACGGCGATCTTTCCCAGAGCCAGCGCGACTACGTCATGCAGCGCTTCCGGAACCGGTCGCTGCAGATTCTGGTGGCCACCGATGTGGCGGCGCGGGGCCTGGACGTCAACAACCTCACCCATGTGATCAACTACAACCTGCCCGACGACATCGCCAACTACACGCACCGCAGCGGCCGCACCGGTCGGGCCGGCAAGACCGGCGTTTCCATCGCCATCATCCACATGCGCGAACGCTTCCGCATCCGGGAGATCGAAGGCAAGCTCAAACGCCGCTTCGAGCATGGCCAGATTCCCACCGGCCAGGAGGTGTGCGAAAAACAGCTCCTGCATCAGATCGAAAACCTGAAGAAGGTGGAGATCAACCACGCGCGGATCGCCCCCTTCCTGCCGGCAATCAAGGCATCCCTGGCCGAACTCGACCGGGAGGAGCTGATCATGCGTTTTGTTTCCGCCGAGTTCAACCGCTTCCTCGACTATTACAAGAACGCCCCGGATCTCAACGTGGTCGAGGCGCCCAGGGGCCGGGAGACCGGCAGAAAGGAACCTTTCCGGGAAAAGGAAGGCGGCTTTGCCGGCAAGGCAGGCGACAGGGTCCGCTTCAGCCGCTTCTACCTCAATGTCGGCCAGGATGACGGCCTCTTTCCCAAACGGCTCATCGGCCAGATCAACGACGCCACCGGCAATGCCGGCATCAAGATCGGCAGGATCGAAATTCTCGAACACACCGCCATGCTGGAGGCGGACAGCCGCTTTTCCCGGCAGATCGCCGAGGTCTTCGAGGGGCTCGTCATCAACGGCAGGCAGGTGACCGTGAAGATGGTGGAGGGCAGCGCCCGCCCCCCCCGGTCGGCAGGAGCCTTCGTCCCTCGCAAGCAGGGAAAGCCGGGCAAGTTCGCCACGCCGAACGCATACAAGAAGATCAAGAAAAAAAGCTTTGAGCGCTGAGGGGGCTCCCGCCCATGGAGAGCTTTGCCGGCGAACACGGCTACACGGCCCTCTTTCTCTTGAGCTTTCTCGCCTCGACGCTCGTTCCCCTGGGCTCGGAATGGCTGCTGGTCGCCCTGCTCAGCAACGGCTCCGACCCCACCCTCTCCATCGCGGTGGCCACCATCGGCAACACCCTGGGCGCCTGCACCACCTACGCGGTCGGCATGTTCGGCGGCCCCTTCCTCGCGGGCCGGGTTCTGCGGATCGAGCCGGAAACGCGGCAGCGGGCCGAGCGGTTCTATGACCGCTACGGCTCCTGGTCGCTCTTCTTCTCCTGGCTGCCGGGGATTGGCGATCCCCTCTGCCTGGTGGGAGGGATCCTCGGGGTGGGTTTCGGCAAGTTCCTCCTCCTGGTTTTTGCCGGCAAACTGAGCCGCTACCTTGTCGTCAGCCTCGTCACCCTCAAAATCGTCGCCCTCTGATCGTTCTCCCTGCCGCAAATTTCACACAATCCTCATCATTTTCTGATCTTTGCGTGGTACCTTATTGCCGGTTGCTCTTTTCTGAAACCCATACCGGACGGATACGCCCATGCCCCGCAAACGCCTGCTCTGGCTCCTCTTCCCGAGCCAGCTCATCGTCACCCTCACCGCCCTGTTCGCCTTCATCTGGTTTGGCGCCTACGCCATCCGCTCCTTCCATCTGGAGCAGACCGCCGCCGGACTGACCGCCCGCGCCCGCCTGCTGGAAGGCAGCGTCCGCACCTACCTGGAACGGGACGACCAGGCCGGCCTTCTTGCCTTTTGCCGTGAGGCCGGACACAACTCCGGCACCCGGATCACGGTGGTGGCCCACGATGGCCTGGTGCTCGCCGACTCACACGAGGAGCCCGCCCGCATGGAAAACCACGGCGACCGGCCGGAAATCATCGCCGCCCTTGCCGGCGGCATCGCCCCGGCCACCCGCTACAGCCAGACCCTGCAGGCCCGCCTCATGTATCTGGCCATTCCCCTTCGCGAGCAGGACAAGACCGTGGCCGTCCTGCGCACCGCCTTGCCGGTCACCGCCGTGGACCAGGCCCTGGCCGCGATCCACCGGCAGATCGCCTGGGGATGCCTCCTCGTCGTTCTGCTGGTCGCCGGCCTGGCCTGGGTGCTTTCCCGCCGGATCAGCAAGCCGCTGGAAGAGATGCGGCAAGGGGCGGAACGCTTTGCCAACGGCGAATTCTCGGAAAGAATGAAGGAGGCGGGAAGCCTGGAGCTGGCCGGTCTGGCCAGGGCGATGAATGGAATGGCTGCCCAGCTCGACAACAGGATCGCGACCATCGTCCGCCAGCGCAACCAGCTGCAGGCGGTATTCTCCAGCATGGTGGAAGGGGTGATCACCGTGGACAGCCAGGGGAAGGTCCTTGACCTCAACGGGGCCGCGGCCCGCTTCCTCGACGTCGGCCTGGAAAAAATCAAGGGCCGGAGCCTGCGGGTAGCCGTGCGCAACACCCAGCTGCAGGGGTTCGTAGAAAGAGCCCTCGCCTCCCCGGAGCCCATCGAGGGGGAACTCACCATTGTCGCGACAGAGGGCGCGGAGCGCCATTTCTCCCTGCATGGCGTCCGACTCCAGGAGGCCGACGGCATAGAGGCCGGAGCCCTCCTGGTGCTGGACGATGTCACCAGTCTGCGCCGGCTGGAAAACATCCGCCGCGACTTTGTCGCCAATGTTTCCCATGAGCTGAAAACCCCCATCACCTCCATCGAAGGCTTTTCGGAGACCCTGCTGGACGGAGCCTTGTCCGAACCTGAGGATGCGAGACGTTTCGTGGAAATCATCGCCAAACAGTCCAAACGCCTGCACACCATCGTCGAGGATCTCCTCACCCTCTCCCGCCTCGAACAGGAAGCGAGGCGCGAGGAGATCGGCCTTGGCGAACTGCCCCTGGCGGAAACCCTGCGGGCCGCCACCCAGGCCTGCGCAGGGCGGGCGGCGGAGCGCGGGGTCAGCCTCGAACTGCGCTGCCCGGAGGAGGTACGTGCCGCCATCAACCCCACGTTGCTGGAACAGGCCCTGGTCAACCTGGTGGACAATGCCGTCAAGTACGGCAAGGAAGGGGGCAGGGTCAGCGTGGAGGCGGAATCAGGAACAGACGAGGTGCTGATCCGGGTGCAAGACGACGGGCCGGGAATCGCAAAGGAGGATCTCGACCGAATCTTCGAGCGCTTCTACCGGGTGGACAAGGGCCGCAGCGCCAAACTCGGCGGCACCGGCCTGGGACTTTCCATCGTCAAGCACATCGTCCAGGCGCATCGGGGCCGAATCGAGGTCACAAGCGAAGTCGGCAAGGGCACCACCTTCACCATCCGACTCGACAAGGGGAAACACCATGAAAACAGCACGGATACATGACCAGCGCACTTTGAGCAGCGCCCTCGAAAAAGCGGCCAAGCATATCTGCACCGCCCGGTGCGGGCGCTGCCCCCATGTGATCGAGCAGTACCCCTGCCCCGGCGAGTGTACCCTGGACACCCTGGCCTGGGAATGCTGGGCCAGATTCTTTCTCGACCAGGCGACGCCTCCCCCGACCCACGGGGAAAACGGCTAAAAATCTGCCGGCTCGTCTCGCTCTGCCCCTCCCGCCGTACTCCTTGAGCCTTTCAGCCTCGCCCCAGCCACCCCAGAGTGGCCGAAACCACATCCTTCACCGAATAGGGTTTGGCAAAATAAGCATTGGCGCCCAGGCCCATTCCTTTTTCGATATCCTGGGGCGACGAGAGCGCGGAAAGCATGACCACCGGGATTCCGGCCAGATCCCGGTCCGGGTGGGAGCGGATCAGCCGACAGACCTCGCGCCCGTCAAGGCGGGGCAGCATGAGATCGAGAAGAACCAGGGCGGGGCGCAGCTGCTCGACAATGGCAAAGGCGGTCAGGCCATCGTGGGCCACGGCCACCGGCACCCTGTTTTTCCGCAGCGAATAGCAGAGCAGGTGGGCGATATCCTCGTCATCCTCTACCACCAGCACCATGCCGGGTTCCTTGCGGGCGCCGTCTTCACCTGGTTGCGTTTTCTGCATCGCCGAAATCTCCTTTCTCATGTTTTTTCGTTCAAACCGTTTTTGCCTCACCCGGCAAGTCCGCTTCCGGGTGAACTTCCTCACGCCGGTTGCGAACAATGGCCGAGCCTTTCTCCTGCTTGGCCGCCCGCTTGCACCCGAGCGAGATTCCGCGACTGCTGGACCCTGGGGCGGGCCAGGGCTTCGTAGCCGTAGATCTCACCGCTCTGCCGTGAAAAAATCGGCTGAAACCAGGAGGTGAGGCCATTGTTGTCCAGGAGGCAGACAATCAGCTCCCTGGTGATCTCCACCTCGACATTCTCGCTGCGCATCACTCGCATGCCTCCTTCGGAATCCTGGCGGCAACGTATTCCGGAAACAGACCCAGGCTGGGCCATTCAGCCGCGTCGTCCCCCTCTTCATTCCTCCCCTCGCCCTTGAGCAGGGCGACGAGGCGGGAGGAAATCACCCGCAGCTCCCGGGCTTGTTCCTTGAGCTGGCCGGCGGTCCTCGCCGCTTCTCCGGCCTGCACCGAGGCAGCCACGCTTTCGCGGTCTATCTCCGCGACCGCGGCGCTCACCTGCCTGATGCCGACCGCCTGTTGCCCGCTTGCCGTCGCGATGTTGCGCACCTCGCCGTCCACCCTGGCGATGGCCTGGTGGATCTGCGCAAAGATCTGCTCCAGGCTCAGACACAGTTCACTCCCCTGCCTGGTCTTGCTGATGGTGTTCTGCACGATGCCGGCGGTCTCCCTGGCGGAGCTGGCCACATTATGGGCCAGACGCCTTATTTCATCGGCCACCACCGCGAAGCCGGCGCCGGCCTCCCCGGCCCGGGCCGCCTCCACTGCCGCGTTCAGGGCGAGCAGATTCGTCTGGAAGGCGATGTCGTCAATGTTCCTGGTAATCTTGATGACCTCGGCCGAGGCCTTTTCCATCTCCTGCATGGCGGCAAGCATGTTCTCCATGTGCGCGCCCGCCGTTTCGATGATCCGCTGCGCTTGCGTGGTAAGGGCGCCCGCCTCCTGCGCGCTGGTGTTGTTGGCCGCGGCCTGACTGGAAAGCTGTTCCATCGAGGCACTGGTTTCCTCCACGCTGGCGGCCTGGTTGCCGGCGCTTTCCGCCAATTCCATGCTCGCGCCGGAAAGCTGCTCCGACTCCACGGAAACCTTGGCCACCACACCCTGCAGCCGCTCATCCAAGGCAAAAAGGGGCCGCACCACCCTACGGCCGAGAAAGAGCAGGGTCAGGCAAAAAACCACAAACACCCCCAGCCCGGCGCCGATGGTCACCAGGAGCGACCTGCTTCTGGCGCTGGCAAGGATCGTCCCGATCTCGACCCGCGCCCTGGCCACGCTCGCCCCGTTTTGCTGTTCGGCGCCCTGGGCGATCTGCGCGAACCCGGCCAGGGTGCTGTCCGCCACCTTCATGGCCAGGGCCTTGGTCAGGACGATGGCCTGCGTGCCCTTATCGCCGGTATACTGGTCCGCGGCGCGAATCCCCTCGGAGTGGGTATCGTGAAAATCGAGCATGCCGGTGGCCACTTCCATCTGCTTCCTGAAGGCCTCGTACTCGGCCGCGGTCTGGGCCAGGAGCTTTAACGCCTCGTCATCGGCACCGAGGCTCTTCTCGATGGCGGCCAACATGGCGGTGATCCGGGTATGGCCGCGCGAGAGCGCCGCGCCGTACTTCTCCCGCATGTCCTGGTACTGACCGCGAATCAGAAAATTTTTCCATTGCAGCATCTGCTCCAGAAGAGCGCTCTGCAGCTCCCGAACCAGCAGCACCGTATCCATGGCGTCTTCGCTGGTGAAGGTCAGCTGACGCATGGAAGCGTTGCCGACGCCCAGGATCTCCTCGTTGGCCTGCCGGGCCGCCGCCACCAAGGCCTCCTGGCTGCGGACGGAAATGTTATACAGGACAAGCATGCCAATCCCGGCCGCAAGCAGGATCACCACGAAAAACATGCCAAGCCGCGCCTTGAGATCCAATTTCATCGCCTTCCCTCCCTGGGACATAAAGCTATTCTCAACCACATTCCTACACCCTCCCGGTCAGGACGGCCGTCTGCTCCCGCCCGCTGGACGCGGGCAACGAGGCGAGAAGGGAGGGGCAGAGCAGGTGCCTGCCGGTTTTGCAGTAGCCTTCGAGTTCGCTCATGCTCGGCACGTAGGGAGCCGCCTTGCAGGAACAGCTTGCCACGGTCCACTGCTTGCCGGCCGGGGCGTAGAGATAGAGATGTTTGCAGCGCATGCGATCTTCCTCCTGTTTTTGGTTGTTCTGGTCTACTTGCTGACGGAACACTACCCCCCACCTGTTAGCGGATTATTACGGCCCGGTTATTATTGGGTGAAAAAAAATGCTTCCCTGGCGCGGACAGGCCAGGGAAGCACAAGGGGAGGAGATGGTGCCTTGCGGCTGAGTTGTTTCCCCTTGTTCAAAACAGGACGGAGCAGGCCGCCAGTCCGTGGGAGGAGACGGGACGGCCAGCTCCGCTTTGGGGAGGAGGTGAAGCGATCAGAACTTGTAGCTGACGTCGAACTGGTAGAGATCCACCTGATCTTCCCTGGCGCCGGCATAATCCTCGTCACGTTCGTAACTGAGCCAGGTAAGCCCGGTGCTCCAGTTCTTGCTGAGGCTGTACCCGAGCTGCACTCTGTGGCCTTCCTTGTTGGTCTTGGCAAGACCGTCGCCGAAATCGGAATCGGCCAGGTAGCCGAAAAGAGAGTCCGCTTCCACCACCGAGTAAGCGTAGCCGACCTTGAAGGCCTTGTACTTGGCGTCAAGACCGAAAACCCAACCGGTATCGGCATCCTCCGGCTTCCCGGTGAAGCTGCTGCCGGCCTGACTTTCGCCGATTTCGCCGTCGGCGCCGAAGTTCTGCCAGAACTGGCCGTAAAGGGTGAACTTGAGGTCGCCGACCGGAAAGGTCAGGTCGCCGTAAAGATCGCCGATGTTGAGCCCGTAACGGTTCGTATCGACGCTGCCCAGGCCGAAGGCGCTTCCGTCATTGAGCAAGGACGTGCTGTAGGTATGGTAGCCGGCGGCCAGGGTGTACCTGGTATCGCCCGCCTTGCCCCGGTAACCGAGCTGGCCGGCGACCAGGGTGGCGGTGTTGTCGTCGTCGACCAGCTTGGCGGCGTAGCCGCCGGCAGTGGCGAAAAGCCCCTCTTTCTTGCCGTACTGACCGGTGATGCCGGCCAGGCGCACGTCGCCGTCCCAGAGAACCCAGGAGCTCTGCAGGGGGTTCTTGTGCTGGCCCAGGGTGAAGGCAAAATCATTCCATTTGTGCTTGGCATAGGCGTAATCCAGACGGATGTCGCCGGTCTCGAAGGGCTTGGCCTCGCTCCAGGTATCGTTGGTGCTGGTGGGGTCATCGCCGCCGGTGGCAAGGCCGGCGCCCACCTCGAAGCTCTCGGCCTTGTTCTCCCAGACCCCGCCCAGCCGGAAACGCGTCCGCCAACGGTCCCTGGAAACATCGTCGCCCAGGCCGTCCTTATAATCCCGGTCCCGGATCTCGTAGCGCACCCGCAGGTCGCCCTTGATCTTCAGCTGATCGACGAACTCGTTGGCCACCTGCACCTCGCCCTTTTTCTCCACCTTGTTCCTGAGCTCCTCAATGTGCTCCTGCTGGGAGGCCACCTTGCTGCGCAGGTATTCCAGCTCCTTGAGGATCTGCTCTTCGCTCGTTCCCGCCATGGCGGCCACGGGCAGGCCAAGGCAAACACCCAGGGCAACTGCCGCCGATAAAACCTTTTTCATCGTTTTCTCCTTTCTCCGTAAAGATTGTCTCAAAGGTGCTTCCCTCAAAATCGCTTGCCTGAAACTGGTCCACTCACCAGCCGCCCCCGACGGGCGTGTTCATTTTTTCAAGGCGGAGAGGGCGGAAAGCCAAAGGCCGGTCCCTCCTCACCTCGAATGTTGCGAAGAGGGTAACGGAGGAATTTTAAAGCGGGGTTATCCTCCGGTTAAAAAACCGTTAGAGGCGGGGCTGGGGGGGGATATCAGAGACAACCACCTGAATTACCTTCACAAAATCAAGAATTCCGTCTCTGCCAGGAGCACGTCAATCTTCTGTTCATCTCTTAACCGAATCCTAATCAAACGCTAACACTCCAGGGGCATATATAGGGGCACCACTCACCGGCCGATCCCTGTTTCGGGCAGAAGCCTTCAACATTACAGATAAGGAGAATCACCATGAGGATGACAAACGGCTTTATCGGCAAGACGGTCAAAAAAACAGTAGTGGCGGGCTGCCTGGTCGCCGTGGCCGCGACCGGCGCCTTTGCCGCCGGCGTGGAAGTGGATAGCAAGATTCCGGCCTATGCCAAAACGAGCGGCGTTTCCGGCAACCTGGACAGCATCGGCTCCGACACCCTGAACAACCTGATGACCTACTGGGCCGAATCCTTCCGCAAGGAATACCCCAACGTGCGCATCCAGATCGAGGGCAAGGGCTCCAGCACCGCGCCGCCGGCCCTGCTCGCCGGCACTGCCCAGCTCGGCCCCATGTCCAGGCCCATGAAGGACAAGGAGGAGGACGCCTTTGTCAAGAAGTACGGCTACAAGCCGACCCGCATCGGCGTTGCCCTGGACTCCCTGGCGGTCTTTGTCCACAAGGACAACCCGATCAAGGGGCTGAGCCTCCAGGAGGTTGACGCCGTCTTCTCCAAGACCCACAAGGGCGGCATCGCCGAGGATTATCTCACCTGGGGCCAGCTCGGCCTCACCGGCGCATGGGCCAGCCTGCCCATCAGCCTTTACGGCCGCAACTCCGCCTCCGGCACTTATGGCTACTTCAAGGAACACGCCCTCTCCAAGGGCGACTTCAAGGACAGCGTCAAAGAACAGCCAGGCTCCGCCTCCGTGGTCATGGGCGTCACCGAGGACCGCGCCGCCATGGGCTACTCCGGCATCGGCTACAAGACCTCCGGCGTCAAGGCCGTGGCCCTGAGCGAAAAGAAGGGCGAAGCCCCCTTCGAGGCCTCCTACGAAAACGTCCTTTCCGGCAAGTACCCGCTTTCCCGGACCCTCTACCTCTATGTGGTCAAGGAGCCCAACAAGCCCCTGCCCGCGATCACCCAGGAATTCCTCAAGTTTGTTCTTTCCAGGGAAGGTCAGGAGATCGTGGTCAAAGACGGCTACCTGCCGCTGCCGGCCGCCGTCATCGAGAAGGAGCTGGCCAAGCTCAAGTAACAGCCGGGGCAGCCTGCTGGTTGCCCACCCCGCCGGGCCCGGTCCGGCAGCAACAGGACCGGGCCCTTTTTCACAAGCCGTCACTCCCCCGCGGCAGCGCCGGCAAGGACCGAACAGACCCATGCAGAAGCTCGACCGCCAGTTCATCAAAAAGGTTCGCCGCCGTGACCGCATCGCCACCCGGATCATCTCCGCGGGCGGCCTGCTGGTCATCGCCAGCGTCATCGCCATCCTCCTGCTCATCGTCAAGGTGACCCTGCCCCTCTTCCTGCCGGCCACGGCCACTCCGCTTCCGGAGATGCCCGGCGCCCAACGCCTCGCGGAAGAGCTTGCCGTCGGCATCGACGACTACCAGGAAGTGGCCTACACCGTGGACAGGCAGGGAAACTTCGCCTTCCACAGCCTCGCAAGCGGCGAGCTGATCGAGAAGATTCCCGCACCCGCCGGCAAGGAGGGGCTCACGGTCAAGGCGGTGGAACTGCACAGAAACAACATCTACACCCTCCTCTGGTCGGACCACAGCGTCAGCGCCGCCTCGGTTTCCTTCCGCCTCTTTTTTGCCGAGGACGGCCGCCGCAGCCTGCTGCCGGAGCTTGAGGTGCTTGCCGACCTGCCCGCCGCGGCCGTCGGCCCGACCGCAGCCCTTGCCGCGGCAGTACGCACGGACGGCGACGGCACCACAACCCTGGTGGCGCTCCTTGCCGACCAGAGCTTCCAGATCGTCCGGGAGACGACCCGCACCGACCTCTTCGACAACGAAACCAGGGAGACCACTTCCTTCCGGCTCGCAGAAGAGCTGCCCGGCAGGATTACGACCTTTGCCGTTGACGAGGCGGGCGAAACCCTCTATGCCGGCACCGAAAACGGCAGCCTCCTGCGCTGGGAGCTGAACGGACAGGGCGAGGCCCGGCGCACCGACAATGTGGTCGCCACCAGCGACAACCAGGCCGTCACCGCTCTGGCCATGGTTTTCGGCGACATCTCCGTGGCGGTGGGCGACGCCGGCGGCAACCTGGCCACCTGGAGCCGGGTGACCACCGGCGGGGAAGAGGCGCAAACGAAAAAGCTCCGCAAGATCCACAGTCTCGCTGCGCATCAGAGCGCGGTGACCGCCATTCTCCCTTCCCGGCGGAGCAAGACCCTGGTCAGCCTGGACGCCGGAGGAACGGTCCACCTCGACCACATGACCAGCGAGAGCCACCTGCTCGCCGTCCAGGGCCGCCTGAACCGCTTCGGCATCTCCGGCCGCGACAACAGCCTGATCGGCCTGGGCGCCGATGGCCGGCTCGCCGCCTGGCACATCGACAACCCCCATCCCGAGGTGAGCCTGAAAACCCTTTTCGGCAAGGTCTGGTACGAAAGCTACGACGAGCCCGCCCATGTCTGGCAATCCTCGGCAGGCAACGACGATTTCGAGCCCAAGCTCAGCATCGTCCCCCTGCTCTTCGGCACCATCAAGGGCACTCTCTATGCCATGCTTTTCGCCGTGCCCCTGGCGGTTTTCGGAGCCGTTTACACCAGCCAGTTCGCCACCTTGTCCTTCAGGAAGGCAATCAAGCCGATGGTGGAAATCATGGCCTCGGTGCCCTCGGTGGTCATCGGCTTTCTCATTGCCCTCTGGCTCGCTCCCATCATCGAGAGGGCCATCGTCACCGTGATCCTTGCCTGCCTGCTGCTGCCCCTGCTCTTTTTCCTCCTGACGAACAGCCTGCGGCCACTCTATAAAACCCCGGCCCTCCAGAGCCGGGTGGGCGGCTACGAGTTCCTGCTCCTGATCCCGCTCCTGCTGCTGACCGTCGCCCTCGCCAACGCCATGGCCCCGACGCTGGAATCCCTGCTTTTTGGCGGCAGCTTCCGGCAGTGGCTCTTTGACGAGGCAGGCATGCGCTACGACCAGCGCAACAGCATCATCATCGCCTTCGGCCTCGGCATCGCGGTGATCCCCCTCATCTTCTCCATCACCGAGGACGCCATCTCCAATATCCCGCCGAGTCTTGCCGCCGCCTCCCTGGCCTTGGGCGCCAGCCGCTGGCAAACCATCTGGCGGGTGGTGCTGCCCTCGGCGAGCCCCGGCATCTTCGCGGCGATCATGATCGGCCTCGGCCGCTGCGTGGGTGAGACCATGATCGTGCTCATGGCCACCGGCAACACCCCGATCATGGACTGGTCGATCTTCAACGGCATGCGGACCCTCTCCGCCAACATCGCCGTCGAGATTCCGGAAGCCCCGCACGGCGGCACCCTCTACCGGGTGCTCTTTCTCTGCGCAACCCTGCTCTTCGCCCTGACCTTTGTCCTGAACACCGGGGCGGAGATGATCCGCGAACGGCTGCGAAAAAAATATGGCCGCTATTGAGGTGACCCCATGCTGAACAAAAAATTCTGGCGACAGGGAGAGCCCTTTGTCTGGGCCACCGGCCTCGCCCTTTCCCTCATCCTCTGCCTCACCCTGAGCCTGCTCTTCGTGGTCCTCGCCAACGGCATCGCCGTGTTCTGGCCCCGCGAAGTCCGGCTGGCGACCCTCAGCGACGGAGGCGGCAGCCTGCTGGGCGAGATCGTCCGCGAGGAGGAGATCCCTGGCAGCGGCCAGAAACGGCTGCAGTTCAAAATCGGCAACCGCGACCTCTACGGCCTCGACTTCCGCTGGGTGGACGCCACAAAAATCGCCGAGCTGAGCAGGCCCGAGCAGGCCTACGTGCTGGAGCGCCTTGAGTTCGGCAATTTCTACGGCTTTCTCAAGGAGCTTTCCCTGCCCGGCCTCGCGCTGCCGCCGGGCGAGGAAGACCTGCCCGCCGCCCTGGCCGCCATCGGACCGCAACAGCGGGAAGTGGCGCGGCTGGACAGCGCGATCGCCGCAGTGAACCGCAGGGTGGAGGTGCTCGACCGCAGGCTTGCCTCCCTCGGCCACCGCAAGGAGGCGGACTCGCCGGCCGCCGTCGCCCTGCGCGGCGAAAAGGAACGGCTCGGCAAGGAATTCGCCCTGCTGGTCGACGAACTCGGCCGCCGGCGCTTGGAGCTTCTCCGCAACGAGGCGGTCTTTCTCGCCGCGGACGGCCGGGAAAAGAGCATCGCCCTGGCCAATATCGTCCGCGCCTACCAGCCCAACACCATGGGCCTTTTCGCCAAGGGGCGCTACTACCTGCTCCGCCTGCACGAACTCTTCTTTGCCGAGCCCCGCGAAGCGAACACCGAGGGCGGCCTTTTTCCGGCGATCTTCGGCACGGTGCTGCTCATCTTCCTGATGAGCATCCTCTCCTTCCCTCTGGGGGTGCTGGCCGGCATCTACCTGCGGGAATACGCCAGGGAAGGCTGCCTGGTCAAAATGGTCCGCATCGCCGTGAACAACCTGGCAGGTATTCCCTCCATCGTTTACGGCATCTTCGGCCTGGGTTTCTTCGTTTACGGGATCGGCGGCGGCATCGACCAGCTTTTCTTCCCGGAAAGGCTGCCCACCCCCACCTTCGGCACCGGCGGCATCCTCTGGGCCAGCCTCACCCTGGGGCTGCTCACCGTGCCGGTGGTGATCGTCGCCACCGAGGAGGCGCTGGGCGCCATTCCCCCCGGTATCCGGGAAGGTTCCCAGGCCCTGGCCGCCACCAGGTTCCAGACCCTGACCAAGATCCTGCTGCCCATGGCCTCGCCCGGCATCCTCACCGGCTTCATCCTGGCCATGGCCAGGGCCGCGGGCGAGGTGGCGCCGCTGATGATCACCGGCGTGGTGAAGCTGGCTCCGGCCCTGCCCCTGGACAGCACCTTCCCCTATCTGCACCTGGACCGGAAATTCATGCACCTGGGCTTCCACATCTACGACATCGGCTTTCAATCGCCCAACGTGGAGGCGGCCAAGCCCATGGTCTATGTCACCACCCTGCTTTTGATCGTCATCGTCCTGCTCATGACCAGCACGGCCATCCACCTGCGCAACAGGATGCGGGCCCGCTACGCGGTCTCCGACGTGTAGGCAGGCTCGAACCGGAGCGCCGTGCTTTGCCGCGACGGCCCCAGGCTGCCTTGCGCATTAACTATTGGAATTATTTGCCTGAGGGCGATAATAAGGAGAGAGAATGTCAGCCGAAAAAAATATGGCCATCGTCAGCATCGAAAACCCACAGGTCGTGGTGGAGGGGCTGAACCTCTATTACGGCGCAAGCCAGGCCCTCAAGGGGCTGACCTTCGGGATTCCGGCCCGGCAGGTCACCGCCCTGATCGGCCCTTCGGGCTGCGGCAAGTCCACGGTGCTGCGCAGCCTCAACCGCATGAACGACCTCA
>DDXK01000130.1:33976-34103 GCA_002347185.1 Desulfobulbaceae bacterium UBA2262
CCCCTTTCCCAAGTCCATCTACGAAAACGTTGTCTACGGCCTGCGCATCGCCGGCATCAAGGAGAAGCGCGTGCTGGACGAAGCGGTGGAAAAAAGCCTGCAGCGGGCCGCCCTCTGGGACGAGGTC
>DDXK01000129.1 GCA_002347185.1 Desulfobulbaceae bacterium UBA2262
CTCCCCCCCCAATCCTCCCCCGCAGCTTCCCGGCCATGGCCAGGAACTCCGGTTCGACGACGAGGCCGTTCTTGCGGCAATGGTGAGCCAAAGTCCCTTTGGCACCTTTTTTGGAGTATCCCAAAAAACCCTGGATTCGGTCTGGGCGGAACTCACATCCCCTGCAGGCAATTCGGCGACCTACATCTCCATGGAGATCGGCGCGGATCTGGATGTATTTCACCCCGTGCAAAACTTCCTCAAAAAACATGGGATCACCGATCACCCCAACAAAAGGGTCGACCAGTTCATACAACGCTTTCTGCACGGCCCCAGCAAAATCCCCAACTACGGCGGGGGACTGGGCATCCTCGCCGGCGACACCCTCAAAAGCTTCGCGGATTGCAGGATTCCTGCCGTAGCAGTTTCCCTGCTTTACCGAAAGGGCTATTTCTCCCAGCTTGTCGATTCCAAGTTGGGACAGGTGGCGTGGGCTTCCGCCTGGGAGCCGGAGAACACCCCGGGCCTCTATCTGCTCCACAAACCGAAACACCCGAAGCAGCCCATTACCATCGAAGTTCCATTCTACGACCAGACCGGCGGCAGCTCCCTGGCCAGAGCCCAGCTCTGGCTGAAAATGGAGATAAGCGAGAATCTCGATTTTTTTGTTCCGGAAATCCTTCTTGATTTTCAGCTCCCGGAAACCCCGGTCTGGATACAGGAGGCCTCCCAGCACCTTTACGACAGCAGCTCGGAAAAAACCAAGGCGACCCAGCGCCGCCTGCTGGGCGCCGGCGTCATTCCGGCCATGGAGGCCTTGGGCATTACCTCCCGGACCATCCACCTCAACGAGCAGCACGGCGTTGCCGTGATCCTTACCCTGATCAACAGAAAGCTGCAGGAAAAATACGGCACCGCCTACGAAAAGAAGGCATCGGACCAGGACATCCTCAATGCCGCCCAAGAGATTGCCGACCGCGTTGTCTTCACCATCCATACTCCGGTCAAGGCCGGACATGACCGGTTCGCGGCATCCCTGTACCGGGAGCTTGTCAATCCCTTTTGCGAACGGGTTCTGACCCTGCTTGCCCTTGATGAGGAAAACAGACACCTCTACAACTTCACCGCCCTGGCCATGAAGCTGAACCGCGCCACCAACAGCGTCAGCCGCCTGCACAAGGAGGTGACCCAGAAACAGTTCCCCCAATATGCCGCGAAGATCACGGCCATCACCAACGGTGTCCACCATCTCACCTGGACCAGCAGCGCCAAGGCGGAGCTCTACGATACCTTCTCCGAACTGAAGAACTGGCGCCTCGACCCAAGCGTCTTTGCCGGGGCGAAATCCCTGCTTGAAAACAAAAAATTCCGTACCTATTTTGAACAGGCCGGCCTTGAGGACAGCAAAAAACTCATCGACTACATCAATCAGATGCTGGTCGCGCACCGTAACCAGCGGCTGCAAACCTGGATCGACCC
Organism: Desulfobulbaceae bacterium UBA2262; assembly: GCA_002347185.1. Taxonomy (GTDB): domain Bacteria; phylum Desulfobacterota; class Desulfobulbia; order Desulfobulbales; family Desulfurivibrionaceae; genus UBA2262. The sequence continues at coordinate 1,459 of DDXK01000129.1, forward strand.
GCCCAACTACCTCTCCTATCTCGCGGAAGAAGAAAGCGCCTTGAGCCCGAAAGTGTTCACCATCGGCTTTGCCCGCAGGTTTTCGACCTACAAGCGGGCGGACCTTATCTTCGAGGATCTCGACAGACTTGCCACCATCATTACCGAAAATGACTGGCCGATAAACTTCATCTACGCCGGCAAGGCCCATCCGTCCGATGAGCCGGGCAAGGATCTGATCAGAAACATTCTCGCCGTGCAGGAAGAGTTGTACAGGAAAAGCAAGGGGCTCGCCAAACTCGTTTTCATCCCGGGCTATGACATGCACATCGCCAAAATGATGGTGGCCGGGGTGCATGCCTGGCTGAACAGCCCCAAACGCCCGCTGGAGGCCAGCGGCACCAGCGGCATGAAGGCGGCCATGAACGGCGTGCCCAATATCAGCATCATGGATGGCTGGTGGGTGGAGGGATACCATGACGGCCAGACCGGCTGGAAATTCGGCTACGAAGAGCCGGTCAGCCACGAACACCTGAGCGAACACCGCTCATCCCTGCTCTATGCCGAGGATTCAGGCTCCTTCTACGAACTGCTGCCCGGCATCCTCCGCTCTTTTTATGAGCCGGCCTTGCACGATCAATACCTCGACAAATGCATCGCCAACCTCATCCTCAACTGTCCCATTTTCAACACCCATCGCATGGCCGCGGAATATGTGGAGCGCTATCGGCTCGACCTTCCCTCGGCCGTTCTCCAAAAAATCAAAAAATTCCGCGCCCTCTATTCCAGCGACCAGGCGGCCCAGCTCCGTTAGGACGACGGCTCCCAGCCCCTTGCTCCGGCAGTCACGCCTTTTTCCTCAAGCTTTCTCCCCCAGATTCCGATGGAGCCACTATGCGGTTTCAGCCGGGGCTGCCTGTCAATTTTGCAACGACAGAGACAAGAAGAAGAAGGAACTCCCGACACAGACACCAGAGGGAAGAAAGATGGCCACCCCTATCAACGGAACAGGAATGCCGATGGCCCCCTGCCATGCGGGCGGCCGCTGCCAGAACGCCAAAGCGACCGAGAGTTTCGATCTGCGCGGCACCCTCACGCAAGCCGCGCAGATCTCCATCAGAACCGCGGAAGGAGATATTGTCACTCTTGCCGCGACTCGACAGGAGGCGAGAAGCATGCAGGCCAGCGCCTGGACAACGCGGGAAGGCTCTGGCCTGGCCACTGCCTATTCAGCAACCAGCAGCGAGATGTTGGCTTTTTCTCTCCATGGCGATCTCAACCCAGAAGAACGGGCCGACATCGTCGCCCTTGCCGAGGACCTTACCGCCATCGCCTCCTCTTTTTTTGCCGGGGACTTTGCCCAGGCCATGGAGAGGGCCACGCAGCTCGGCGACCTGGGCTCACTCTCCAGCATGTCGGCAACCTTCAGCCAGCATTCGCTGCAGCAAACCAGCCTGCACAGCGGCCAGGCGCTCGGAGAAATCCCCCAGGCCACGGCAAGGGGGGCCGAGGGAGAAACCAGCCTCCAGGCGCGCTGGCAGAAAATTCTGCACTTTCTGGAACAGGCGAAAAAGGAAAAAGTGGCGACAGGAGCAGCCCAGGTTGGGGCAAGGGAGGAGGCCGCCTTGCGCATGCTTGCGCGCTGGCAGGAGGCCCTTGCGAAGAATCCCAGCCTGGCCCCTCATATCGAGCCACTGACCGAAAAGGCCCTGGATCGCGCCGCGGCACAGGAAGACCCGGCCGTCATAGCAAAAGGGAGGCAGGAATTGCATGACGCCTTCCGCCGCCAGTTCAGTCAGTGGCGCCAGCAGGAGAGGAACGGAGCGGAACGCTGGCGGCCCCGGCATGTCTGAGGGAGGGTGGCAAACGCGCTAAAAGTCCTGAAACTCCTCGTCATCAAAGGGAATGACCTGCTGGGGTTTCACCTTCCCCTGCTCCCCCTTCGCCTTGGGTGGCCCGGCAACCTTCGGCCCCCCCCCCCCCCCCCCCCC